>DPLM01000019.1:0-1819 GCA_003541985.1 Deltaproteobacteria bacterium
TTGCAAACGTTCAGGTGAATGTGTTGGAGCCACTAGGACCTCATACCCTTTTGTTAGGTCAGATTGGTCAAGAAAAACTTACCGCTCAGATTGAAGCACGTTCTAATGTACAACCTGGCGTGACATATCCAATCGGATTCAGCATGGAGCAGATACACATTTTCGATCCCAAATCAGGGCGAGTTTTGTGAACAATCCCGGAATTTCATTAAATCTGGATTGGCTGGAAAGTATCCGTGTCAATGCAAGTGCAGTCAGCCGACGAACTAATTCCTTGGCAGGACGGAGAAGTGTCAAAGGACCATGGCAAGCCGCATGGCTCCTGCATGCGATCCAGTGCATGGACTTGACTACACTCTCCAGTGACGACACCACAAAGCGAGTCCAACGACTCTGCGCAAAAGGACGACAACCGATTCGTCCAGAACTTGTGAAGTCTCTCGGAATTGAATCTCTGAATCTTCAAGTTGGAGCCGTCTGTGTCTATCATGCATTCGTCAAAACAGCGGTTACTGCTCTGAAAGACACAAACATTCCTGTGGCTGCGGTTGCTGCTGGCTTTCCCCATGGACTAAGTCCTCTTTCAGCCAAACTCACAGAAATTCGAGCGTCTGTTGACAACGGAGCTCGAGAAATCGATATCGTCATTAGTCGCCACCATGTTCTGTCAGGAAATTGGACTGCGCTCTACGATGAGGTATCCGCACTCAAAGAAGCCTGTGGAGAAGCGCATTTAAAGACTATCTTAGGTACTGGAGACTTGGGCACTTTTAGAAATGTTGCCAAAGCCAGCTGGGTTTGCCTAATGGCTGGAGCAGATTTCATTAAGACATCAACAGGGAAAGAGCCTGTCAATGCGACTCTTCCAGTCACACTAGTCATGTTACGGGTGTTGCGAGACTATCAACAGCGCACTGGTCACTGGGCAGGCTTTAAACCAGCTGGAGGTATCCGCACTGCCAAGCATGCACTTGACTGGCTTGTGATGGTTCGAGAAGAGTTAGGTTTTGATGCACAACAACCCGACCGCTTTCGCTTTGGTGCCAGTGGTTTATTGACTGATATTGAACGCCAACTTGAACATCGTATCACAGGGCGTTATGCCACCGCAGCCCGACAACCCATCTGCTGATCTCCAATGAGCAACTTAGTGTCTTTGTTCCAAAAATTGGATTATGGTCCTGCTCCAGAAAGTGATCAGCCTGCTCAGCAATGGCTAGAAAGCCATAATCACAGCTTTGGCTTCTATCTTAATGGCAACTGGGAGATGCCCGAAGATGCCGAGCTATTTTCTGTCGAAAACCCCGCCACAGGCGAACAACTCGCAACTTGTCGGCAAGCAGGTTCCAGAGAAATTGCGCAGGCATTGTCAGGAGCCAAGGAAGCACAACCCAAGTGGGAAAAACTAACTGGCCATCAACGGTCAAAATACCTTTATGCGCTCGCTAGGGAAATGCAGCAACATTCTCGCGTACTTTCGGTACTGGAGACGCTTGATAACGGTAAGCCATTCCGAGAATCACGTGACATCGATATACCATTAGCAGTGCGTCATTTTTACTACCATGCGGGTTGGGCACAGTTAATTGAAGAAGAGTATCCTCAATATTCTGCAACTGGGGTGGTTGCTCAGATCATACCATGGAATTTCCCCTTGTTGATGCTCGCTTGGAAAGTTGCTCCAGCCTTAGCTTGTGGGAACACTGTCCTTCTTAAACCAGCAGAACAAACACCTCTGACCGCCATCTGGTTTGCAGAATGTTGTCATCGGATCGGCCTGCCTGCTGGAGTGTTCCAATTGCTCACCGGAAATGGACGG
>DPLM01000019.1:2230-4544 GCA_003541985.1 Deltaproteobacteria bacterium
ATTCGGGAATTGACTGCAGATTCAGATAGTAAATTAACGTTAGAACTTGGTGGCAAATCTCCTTTCATAGTTTTCGAAGATGCAGATCTGGATGCCGCTGTAGAAGGGGTAGTTGATGCGATATGGCTAAATCAAGGAGAGGTCTGTTGTGCTGGCTCACGGTTATTGCTGCAGGAGAGCATTGCCGAAAAAATGGTTGGGAAATTAAAACAACGTATGCAGCGACTACGTGTTGGTAATCCGCTGGACAAAGCAATCGACATTGGATCATTGGTCAGCAAAATCCAATTGGAGCGTGTAGAAAGACTGACCGCTGAGGGTGTTAAGACCGGAGCCACTCTCTGGCAGCCTGAAATCACTTTACCTGACAAGGGTTGCTTCTTTGCTCCAACTCTTGTCATCGATGTGGATCCTTCCTCAATTCTTGCTCAAGAAGAGATTTTTGGACCACTGGTAGCCACCATGACGTTTCGGACTCCAAGCGAAGCTCTCGAATTAGCAAACAACACCATGTACGGGCTAGCTGCAAGTATTTGGAGTGAGAACATCAATCAGGCCCTATACTTAGCACCATCGCTCCAAGCAGGTGTTGTGTGGGTAAACTGTACAAACCAGTTTGACGCGGCATGTGGCTTTGGTGGATATCGAGAGAGTGGATACGGTAGGGAAGGAGGTCGGGAGGGTTTGCTTGAGTATATGAAGCCCAAGATTACAGCAATTACAGATAAAAAGCTGAACCGCCCAGACATCCAGAGCCTAAGTCGCACAACCACTCTTGAAGGATCGGAAATTCATCGTACAGCAAAATTTTTTATTGGTGGTAAACAAGCACGACCAGATGGTGGAACAGTTAGACCAGTTTGGAACAAAGATAGTTCACTGGCAGGTACTGTGGGGAAGGGCAATCGTAAAGATCTTCGCAATGCCGTGGAAGCTGCTCAAAAGGCAAGCTCCTGGAGCAAATCCAGCGGCCATTTGAGGGCTCAGATTCTGTTTTATTTCGCTGAGAATTTAAGCCTCCGACGACAAGAATTGGAAACTCGGTTGCAACAACTCCTTGGCTGCGAATCAAATGAAGCCAAGCGAGAAGTGGATAGCTCGATTCAACGATGCTTCCACTATGCAGCATTGGCTGACAAGTTCGAGGGAGCCCTTCATCAGCCTCCTCAAGGTATGTTGGTTCCTGTCCTAAATGAGCCTCTCGGAGTAATTGGTCTAATTAGCCCCGATGAAAACCCACTGCTCTCCTTTCTATCCATGCTTTTGCCCTCCTTGGCTGTTGGCAACCGCTCGATTGTCATTTCTTCGTATTCTTACCCTCTCATTGCCAATGATTTGATTCAAGTTATGGAGACTTCTGATATACCAGCAGGAGTAGTCAATTTGATTAGCGGCAATCCAACTGAAATGATTGAGACGCTCGCAGCTCACGAGGGTCTGGATGGAATATGGGTCTTTGGTAGCCAAGGCGAGGTCAGTCAGGCTAAACGTTTAAGTACCGGCAATCTCAAACGGGTTTGGAGTAGTGAGGGACAAGTCGTTGACTGGTATTCCTCAGCAGCTCAGGGGAGAGAGTGGCTACAGCAAGCTTCTCAGAGTAAAAACATCTGGATTCCATTCGGGGAATAATATGGCTGGAGATCTTGGCTTTATAGGAGTATCCACACAGCATTCTCTTATCCAAAAACTTTTTCCCCTGTGGGTTGATGTTTTGAGCTTAGGGGAGGCTAAGCTAAGGGGATTTGATCATCCTCCTGGGGTAAGCTTTGTTACCATGAAATCGCAGGTAGAACACTTACGGCAGGATTTGTCTCTGGCAGGGGCACTGGTTACCACACACAAAGTAGTGATTTGGGAAGGCGCGAAAGATCTTTTTTCTGAATCAGATTCACATGCTAAACGACTGCATGAAGTGAGTTGTATTTCCAGGAATTTTAAAGGCGAACTAGTAGCACATGCAAAAGATCCACTGACGGCTCGCTGGGCAATTAATCAAATCGTTTCAGAAGAGCATTGGCAATCTTTCCCCGAAGCAGAAGTCCTAATCCTTGGTGCTGGAGGTGCTGGTCTCGCACTCGCTTGGGTTTTACTTGATTCCAATGAGCAACCAGCTAGAATTCACTTAACTGAGGTCGAAGCGGGCAGAGGCTCACAAGTTAAAGGTCATCTGAAAGAATTTTCTCATGAATTTTGGACCCTTCATGAGATCAACAGTTCTGAAGAAGCTGATCTTATTCTTACCAAACTTCCCCCACAGAGTCTTGTAGTTAATGCCTCTGGCTTGGGCAAAGATCGGCCTGGATCTCCTCTTAGT
>DPLM01000348.1 GCA_003541985.1 Deltaproteobacteria bacterium
TATCATCGAAGTGCCAGACATAAACCCTTCTGATGGCTCAACAGTAGAGCGTTATCAATGGTCCGATGCTCAGGGGTGCCGCGAGTTGACACATTATAAGGTCCTCGGCGGCGACCACGATTGGCCAGGAGCTTTTGGCAATATGGATATCGTCAGCCACGAGGTAATTTGGGATCACTTAAAGGAATTCGATATGAATGGGCGAATTTCTTGTGGCTCGCTAGTTGTGAGCGATTTCGAGCTGATTTCATGGTCTATCGCTCCGAACCCAACGTCATCCCGTCTGATTATCAACTTGGATGAATTTCGTGCACCAGTGGATTACAGGATCTTCAACACCGGAGGAATCAGTTGCCTCGAAGGAACCCTGCAATCCAAAAGCTCATCCATTGAACTAGAAAGTTTGAAGGCAGGCACTTATGGAATCCATGTCAAAGGCCAGACCCAATTGTTCATTGTCCGATGAACTGGCATCGGTTGTAGGCGTCCACTCCAAGCTTAACCTCGCGTCGGGCAACTTTGTCACGTGCTGCACCAAGGGTAATCCACATCCCACCCAAGGCACCATTAACAGCGCCTAAAGTCTGGGCATTTGTAATGTTCAGGGCACCCGTGATGGATTGAACTATCCCAAGGTTAGCCAGAGCAAAACTCCATATCCGCTTTCGTCTGGCCTGATCAAAATGATATCGGGCTTGATGGCATAAATCACAGAGTCGCGCGGCCTCAGACGGCCGATATACCCGTCCGTCGAGAACAACTTTTATTCCACTTGCCATCACTCCTTGTTTGACCGTCATGAGGCCCGCAACATTTTGACCCACCACGGAAATACAAGGGAGGTTTAAACATAGTATAAACAAAAAAATTCGCATGATAAGATCCGGAACTAAATCTGAATTATTGAATGTAACCAAGTCATCACGAATACTTTGAAGATTTTTATTCATTACTGAATATACCCCAAGCAGGAAGTGCTTTCCACTCAAAATCAAACAATGTCGCATTTTCCCATGGGCTTCCCGCCGTGCTCGTAACGCCCTGTGAAGCAACCCATTCTGGTGACCAATAGCACCAGCCTAATGAAACGTCTGATTCCAATTGATTCAAGGCAGTTTGCAATGCATCGAAGTAAGCCAATTGACCCTCGGGTGTAAAAGGATACCCCGGCGTCTCATCACCGATCCACCAGAGGTTATCGGTCCAATCTGCCCAATCTGTTGTCCACGCATAAGCGGTCTCAGCGATGAAAACTGGGGTGCCAACCGTTTCGTGTAATTCCACTACGGCGTCAGCAATAGCTGCAATGTCTTGCAAGTGCCACTTGCTATACTGACTTACAGCTGCAACATCAGGCAGATAGCCCGCTTCAGCTAGCTCACCAAAGAACCAAGGTGCAATTTCAAGGCTCGAAACATGCACAGCCACCTTGCAATTTGGAAAAACAGTTTCGACCGCATCATGCCCGGCATTCAACAACTCGGCGAGAGGACCGAATCCATCGCTTACCCCACCATGTGGCAACATCATTCCGGGATCAATCTCGTTTCCCAGCTGAACCATTGCCGGTTCAATTCCATTCGAATGAAGCGCTTCCAGTGTACACTCCAGCCAACAGGTCATAGAGGCTGTCGCTTCTTCAAACGATTCACCGTTCCAAGCAACTGGTATTTCTTGGTGAGCAGGATCTGCCCATGTATCGCTGAAGTGGTAATCAATCAGGAGGGAAACACCCAACGAATCCCAGTGTTTCGATTCCTCAAGCACCTCCAGCCACGAACTTCGCAAACCGGAACTCGGGTTATGCCAAACCCGCAACCGAACCAAATCAACCCCTTGTTCCGCCATCCACATCCGGGGGAATTCGATTTCAGCACCAGTTTCGTCAAGATAAACCACTTCATCACCAATCATTTGGGGTAAAAATGAAGCATCTATCCCCTTCCAATTTTGCGAAAAGGCCATTTGACTCAACAAAAGAACGAATGCAAGACTGACGGTATGTTCCAAGCTAACAAGATAAAAAGGCCATGTAATAATGACCATTGACTCAAGCTCAAGTTAATACTGAAAGGTGCAGTAACACCAACCTATAATCCCAATCAATCCGAGACGAGAACGCATATTACGTATTCACCCCAGGCGTATCTGTACTTTGTAAATGAAGCCTCCTACTGGGATAAACAGGAATTGCACTGGCCTTTGAGAAAAATTTGAGCCTCTTCAATACGCATTCGATTCAGTGTTGGAAAAACTACCTCCTGCTCCAAGCAGACCACTTGATTACAGGAAGTACATTGAAAATGAGGGTGACTATGCACATCTCCTGAACTGATGCAATCTTGGCGAAGGGCGTAAAATTTCACATTGTCCATGCTCGCAAATGAGTGCAATATGCCATCGTCTTCTAAACGCTCAAGCAACCGGTAAACCGTAGACCTATTCATGCGTTCATGCAATCTCTCAAAAAGCAAGTTAGCCGACAAGGCCTCATTGGACTGACGGAATATGTCCAGGATTGTTTCGAGGTTCTTGGTTTTTCTCAGTATGCCCATGACAAACAACTAATGCGACTATGTTGCAATAATAAACTTCTTGCCTAATTTCGTCGCTCAAAGTTAAAAAATGGCATCATTTTCATTAAAAGCAGATACACTCGGTGCAGCTGCTAGCTTGCTTTGCATGATTCACTGCTTGGCTACACCCTTCTTGTTCGTGGCACAAGCCTGCTCCAGTGTCTGTTGCAGCGGGGCACCCACTTGGTGGCGTGCCGTGGATTTTGTCTTTTTAGCCGTAGCTGCTTTAGCTATTTTCCGATCGATGAAGACAAGCTCCAAAAGATGGGTTTGGCAACTGCTATGGATAACATGGGTTGTCTTGGCATGGACCATAACCATGGAGGCATTCCGCCCGTCTGCTTTCTTTCCATGGGTCAAGTACGTTGCCGCTTCCGCACTCATTTGTCTACACTTTTACAATTTAAAGTACTGTCATTGTGGCTCCCCTCAATGCACCGCTCACTGTGGTTAGTTGCTTGGGCTATTGGGGCCGAGTTAATAGCCTAAAATCCCCTTGAGGCCGCGGCACTTAATCAAATTCTGCATACCAAATACAACTCAATCCTAGTTTTTTGGGATCAATCGACTTGAGGACTATTTACTACGAGGACTGCACATTTTCTCTAGAATAGCGCTGTACAAAGAAGAAGCAAATTAGTCGAAAAAGGCAATTTACACCCTCATTGAAATGAGCAGAAGCGCTTCTCGAATGACGGCGTTTCGAAAGGCTCATATCATTAATACCAGGTCACAATAACCTTCACATTTCGAGAGACAAGAAGGAGGAAGAGTGCATTCTACCCGTTTTGCGGAGAATGCTATTCAGTCACAATCACTATCAAATTCAACACGCCTAAAAGGCTCAAATGTACCGCTGTAAGAGCCGCGAACGACGTCTTCGCTTCTCAACTCCATTACGAAACGCATCACCTGGCTAGGGGTATTGTAGTTAACGAGCTGCAAAGAAGCGTTTATCACATCAATGGTTTCTGTGTTACTTACGTTAGAAAAACCCTGCGCCACGATGTTCTGGCTTAACATTGAATTTTCTGTAACGAAATTTCCGAATTCAAAGGCCGGCCCAAAAAGCAAGTCTCTTCTGACGATAATGTGAAAATCGTTTGTAATTGCCTCATGTGAAAAGTCATAGATGCCGTCTTCCAACGATTCGGTCATGAACCAAATCTCGACCGTGGTAGTAGGATTCACCTCATAACTCCAGCTCCCACATTCCGTAACCAGCGAATCACCTGCACTTCCATCGTTCAAGTTAAGGTGGATAGTATCCCACTGATAAGCAGTGTCGACATATGCCTTGGGTAGTTGAAGAAACGTGTTGGTGCTCTCAATCGATATACCATTATCCAAGTCAAAGTCGAATAGATCAGAATGCACATCACCCTTTCCGCAACTAACAAACAACGCAAGAAGCATTAAACACAAAAATCTAAATGAGCAATTCCAATTCGTCATGGGTATTTGGGTGTCTATGGTAAACGAGTGAGCAAATAGACTAATCCGAAATGAACTAATTACTTTCTTGATCAGCGTTCAGTTCTACCGATGGTACGGGTTGGGTTTTCAAGCCCTTTTCTTTGAATGCGGCTACGACTTGGTTTACCCAAGACTCGCATCTCGATTTCGTCAGCTCATATTGGTTGTCTTCGTCTAAAGCCAAGCCGTAGAATTCATTTTCATTTTTCAGTGCACGTGACTTCTCAAACTCATACCCCTCAATAGGCCATGGGCAAATTAGTTCAGCACCATTTTCGAGAAGCACTTCAGCTAAGATACCAACTCCATCGATGAACCATTCGTCGTAACCCCACTGATCTCCGAGCCCAAATAAGGCTATTGTTTTGCCCGAAAAGTCAAGTGTCTTGAAATGATCAAAGTAGGCCTCCCAATCGCTTTGCAACTCACCATAATACCAAGTAGGTATCCCTAGGATGAACATATCATGTTCAGTCCAGTCATCATCAGTCAACTCTGGAATTACCTTGTCGCTCACTTCTACTCCTTCAGTACGAAGGAGTGGCAAAATAGTATTCTGCACAACTTCATGTGTCTTGTGCGTGTCGGACCCGTAATACAACTGTAACATTTAATGATCATTTAAGTGCATTAAACTCCCTACATATCAAAGAGTTTACTTTAGCTAGCATTTATTAAACCTCAAATTTGACTTCTTGTTCGCACAATTTCCTGTCCTCTCTTTTCGCATCTTGCTTTAAGGTGAGTCGAGTCAGAATTGCCCAAACTGGAGTGTAAAAATCGAATGCGCCTAAACGATACCACACACCTCCGGGTGATTATTTTAGAAGAGTTAAGAAATATACCCTTTTCAAGGGAGTCGATTTCGCAGAACACTTGAACAGATGACACCATACTTTGCTTTCAAAGACTTAACAATTAACTCTATTGATGCTTGGAATAATTTCACGAGGTCAAATGCTTTGTGAAACCTTCCATCGCCTGACCATATTCTTTTGAATACACAACAACTATTCGCGACATCACCCAAAACTCATTTGCGCAATTTCTTCACCTTTATTCTTCACATGCATTTTTTGCCTTTTGTAATTCATTCGTTAACTCACATCAGGAAGATTCAAATGCACTGAACTGAAGCCATTGAAGTCTAACAATTATATGGATCTCACAAAAAAATCATCAGTCATAATTCTAAATGGCTTCCTCGGATCTGGAAAAACCACACTTTTTCGCAACTTATTAGGTCAAGCCAAAAGAAAGGGATTTCTCGTTCAGGCGATTGTCAATGATATGAGCGAACTTGATGTTGATGGAGAATTAATTGGAAATACCGCAGCAGTTGAAGATAATCGAGACCTCATGGTCTCAATTCACTCATGTGTACTGAGCAGTCCAAAAGGAATCAAAAAACTTGATCAAGCCATCCAACAATTGAAAAGAAGCTCATCAGTCCCTCCTGAATTGCTCATTATTGAAACCTCTGGAAGTTGCCATCCGATGCCACTGATTCAATACTTTCAAAGAAGTTCGACCGAAAAACTAATTGGCGTTTTCGTTTTAGTCGACAGTCTGATGTTGAATCACGATTATGACGGGGGCAAGACTCTAATTCCAAGATTTCAACAAAACCTGCAAAGCGAAAAACGAGACACGGTGAATTTGCTTGTTGAGCAAATTATGTTCGGGAGTCATGTTTTTTTGACGAAATCAGATCGAATTGCGGCGAATACGATTGACGTCATCGGACCAATACTATCTCAAATTAATCCAAACGCGGTGATCCAAAAGTTGCAATTTGGCAAGATGTCACTGGAATCGATTTTCACGCTTCACGAATACAATTACAAAAACACAGAAATCCTGGTCAGCGAACTCTCTCAAATCTTGGCATCTTCCTCGACACAGGACAGACCTTACGACATTGAGACGAGAGTCATAGAAGATGACAGACCCTTCCATCCTCAAAGGCTGTGGGACGTCTGTCACGAATACCTGAATGACCAAATCTATCGGAGCAAAGGGTTTTTCTGGCTCGCGAGCAGAGACAAATTTGCCATGCTCTGGAACCAAGCAGCAGGGGGAATAAGCCTAGAAATCACTGGGTCTTGGCGAGCAGGAATTGCCGAAGAGTCTGACTCTGGATTGTCTGAAATGGAATTATCTGAGTTAAAAAAAATGCTTAACCGCGAAAAGGGCCGATTTGGTGACAGAAGATGCGACCTTACGGTAATCGGAAATAAGGAAAATGTAGATCAATTCACAAGGGCACTTGAATCGTGTTTCCTGACGGAAGAGGAAATAAAATCATGGTGCTCAGGTGCAGAATTTGCAGATCCTTGGCCAAGTGATTTAGCCCGAATTTGGAATTGAAATTGTCAAAATCCCAGTGCGATATGGCTCAAATTAAAAATGGTAATGGTAAAATGGTTTTAAGACCCTCTCATGAGTTCTCTTCTCGCCCCGGACCTGAAAATTTATGTGGGAGATGAAATCTATCCAGTCCACACGATACATCCGAGTACCTGCTCAAGCGCTTTGGGAAGCAATAACATCAGAGCATCATCTTGAAGCCTGTCATCCGTTTATAAAACGGCACTCCAAAAACTCGAAAGAACATGGCATTTCTGATGTCATCACGTATCTCAATGGCGTCACTTTCACAAGGGAGTCGACGGCATGGATGGAGGGCAAGGGATACGACCTATTGGTTGGAAAAGTTTCTGAACCCAAAAATGAAGTGAAGTGGCGAATCGAAGCCGTTGACACATCGTCAAGCAAACTATCAATTTCCGTGATTCCTCGAGCCGCTGAAAAGCTACCCTTGATCATGCGTGATATTGCCTTGGTGTTCTTCGTCCAACGTCAATTGCGGCTGTACTTAGATGCAGTCACATGTGGCATCAAAACATGGCTGGAATCTGGAACACAGATTGACAAAAGTGCATTCAAAAGACATGCTTGGTTCAGCGAATAACATCAAAATGTTATCTCAAGACCACCGTTAACAATCGAAACACAAAGTGCCAATCAATATGACCCCTTTTTAGGGATTTGAAACCATTGTCACCTTAGACTTTGCATTGCATTCGAGCCAGATTATGGAACGAAGACTCGCAGGCTGCTCGAGAGACCAGTTGAATTCGCCACGGCTACATAGTGACCGGATGGAATATCCTGAAAGGACACAGTTGACCAACCAGCTGTTTGACGCAGCACCACCTGACCAAAGGAATTGAATACTGTTACTTCACCTGATGGTGTGCTCTCTGACATCCAGAGAAGAGACTCAGAGCCTAAATCATAATGCATTTGAGCTGGCATTTCCATGCTGCTCAGATTATGGGATCGGGAATCCAGCCCAAGCAACCAAAAATCGCTCTGTCCCTGACTATCAGAAAGATCTCCATCAAATGAGTAGGAAGTTCCAGCCAGGAAGATTCGTCCTGTTTGGTAGTCCATCGCTATGCTGTTCCCGGTATCATTTTGAGAGCCACCCATCAACTCTTGATATGCAAGTTGGCCCTCATTATCAAATTCCATTAGCCACAAGTCAGCGAGTCCAGCATTGTCCATGAATGGGCCTGAGTTGGATTCAGAAATCCCAACAGCTAACCATCCGCCTTGATTGCTAGGACAAACCTCGAAGATGCGGTCAATATCGTCTCCTCCTTGGATTTGAGCCCACTCGATTCCTCCAGAACCGTTTATTTTCATCAGAGTGCCAAGGCAACCCTCTCCTCCGTTTGGATTCGCATCCAAGAAATCGGACGACCACGTAAATCCACCTGTCATCACGGAACCATCTGCTATTGGCCAAACAACCTGAACCTCTTCCGAGTCACTGCCGCCTGCAAAGGTTTCCCAAACGACATTGAAGTCGGAATCAAGCTTAGCAATGTATTGGTCAGGAAATGGTCCATCTTCTGTATAGTCCTCGCTCATCGCGGTGGACAAACCCACAACCACGATATTTTCATCATCGC
>DPLM01000016.1 GCA_003541985.1 Deltaproteobacteria bacterium
GTAGCTTTCCAACGTGCTGCAGAACAGCTTGAAGCAAGTTTGAACACTGGCACTCTTGATCCTGCATTTGTCAGAGAAATTGTTCCTCGCTATGAAAGATACCTTGCGACTAATGATAGCAACTATCGCTCACTTGCCGCCTTTCGGCTTGGTCAGCTATATCAATCAATAGACCAGCCTCAAAAAGCTGTTACTGCTTATCGGCGATATCTAAAAACGAAAGACAATGCTTTTCAGCAGGAAGCTCATTATGAATTAGGAATACTGTATGCTCGCCAGAACGAACCAAAGCAAGCCCTTGAGCAGTTATTGCCATTACGAAGTCAGGAGAGATACCGTCAGGAACCAGGCCTATGGACAATGTTGGTGCAGCAATATGATGCATTAGGCAATAAACCTAACGCAGAACAAATTCTCCGGGATGCCTACAACAACAAATCTTTCCAAAGAAACATACAGCTTCGTTTCCTACAAGAACTAGCGAATAGACAGTATGATGAAAAACGCTGCCTTGAACTCCTTAGCGAGCTTGCACCCATCTCGGACCCTTCTTCAATTCCCGAAGCCAAACGTTTAATTTGGCAAAGAGGATCGTGCTTCCTACAGGAAAAACAATGGGGGTTAGCGAGAACGGACTTTGAAAAACTGCTTGAAGATAGAGATTATCAGGAAAGTTCCTTTAGAGGAATATTGTTTGCGAACCAACAAATGCAGGATACCGCAGCAAAACTTGAACTATTTGATTGGGCTTCAAATCAGTCTATTTATCTAATGCAAGATCAAGACTGGCAGACTTGGGTTGATACGCTTCGGATTGAAGAGGATTGGGTCAGACTACAAAAAGTATATTTAAAGTGGGATCAGCAACCAGATAGTTCTGTTCGCAAAACCCTCAATCATCTTCTTCAATGGTCAGACGCAGAAAAAAGGGTTGGGAATCCACAATCTGAAATCACCCTACTTGAACAAGCACTGTATCTTCTTCCTGACAATGCTGAGCCTCCCCGAGAGCAATTGGTAAGACGACTATCTGAAATTTACATGGCAAGCAAGCTACCACAAAAAATTCCCCCACTTTATAAAGTGCACCTACTAGCTTTGCTTCCTGAAAACTCACTGCTTTATAGAAACTATGCACTACAACTTGGGGAAGTTTTAGCAATTGATCTCCAGCAACTTGAGCATGCATTACCCTGGTTAACGGAAGCGGATACTGGGAGTGATACCCCTAATGATCTGAGAGCTGCGGTTTTGCGAGCAAGTATTTATCAAAAAACGGAGCAGCCCCTGCTGGCACTGCCGATTTGGGAGCGCCTTGCACAGCAAGAAATGGATCCAAATCTTCGTTTTCAAGGTAGCTATCAGTCAGCAATTCATTATGACCAGTTAAATGATATTCCTGGGTCACTTATTCGGTATGAAAGAGTCTTAAAAACGCCACCCACAGATCAAGACCAGAGAGAACTGCTCAAAAACTCAAAACTTCGCTTGAACGCTTTGAGAAATCAAAAATTTCGAGAAGACATCGCAAAGCTTCAACAACAACAAGATTGGCTTGGAGTTGATAATCTCATTCGTCAAAACTGGGAGGGTGGTATTGTTGAGGCCGATGAACGTCTATTAAATATATGGGTTGGCGCCTTACAAAACCAAAAAGATTGGACGGGCATACTGAACCTTTACAAAAAGCTAAAACTTAAAGGACCAAATAAATTTGAAAGTACCGCAGACTTGATCTGGCAGGCAGAGGCAAATCAAAGCCTAAATCGCCCAAAAGAAGCCATCACTCTCTATGAACACTCAATCAAAAAGATGTTGGCTGGAGATGAGCGCTTTGCAGCAATTTCAAATCGATTAGCGGTACTCTATGAGAATGGAGACGACTATCAGAAACAAATGAAAATTTATGAAGAGCTCTATGCTCAAGAAAAATCGCCGAAATTTCGTCAACAATACGCTCTGAAGGCTGGTTTAATAGGTCTGGATAAGCTGCAAAACGAGAATCTCGCATCGGAATGGCTACAACGTGCCGACTTAGGTGGTGTTGATGACATTGACCTCCGTGCTTCAATGTTGTTGGTCGATATAGATCGTAAAAATAAAGATTTAGATGGCGCGTTAAATCGATTGAAAGATTTGGAAAAACGGCCTGTGACCTCAAACAGCAATTTTTTCTGGCAAATCCCTTTTCGTTTAGGAGTTATACTTCAAAATCGTAACGAATGGACTGCTGCAAGGCCATACTTACAGAAGGTCGCTAATCAACAGCAAGATTCTGAATTAAAAACTGATGCTGAACAGATGTTACGTTCAGTGGACTCAGTGATTGCAAAACAAGAATTACAGAATTTGTTGAATGATGAAAATTGGCAGCAAGTTAACCAATTTATCTCAGAGCAAGAGAAGCTTGGTAACCTGTCCTTTAACAAAGAGATTTTTGAAATTTGGGTTCAATCTGAGACCAAACAGCAAAACTGGTCAAAAGTGCTTGAGCTTTATGGTCGTCTGCAATCGGTATTGCCTGCAGAAGCTGAAAAAGTAGATGCTCTGTTGGCACAGGGTGAAGCTGCAGAAAAACTTGGTGGGTGGGTCAAAGCAAGAGCGTATTACGAGCGGGCACTTGCCAAATTACCCAAAAAAGATAGACAGAAAAGAATGTGGGCGATTGATAGGTTACAAAACGTTTTTGAGCGTGATCCACGTGAGATCAAATTAGAATTTCCCAAACTGGTTGCTTCAGAATTTGAGAAGATAAATGATTTGGAGTCTAAGAAGCAGCTTGCTGGCTTGATGCTCTATTGGGCACGTGAACAGATTAAAGACTCTCAGTTGGAGCGGGAGTGGTTGCTTAAAATGGGTAACCTCAATGCTGGGGATACCTCCGTCCAGGCAAGATTGCGCCTAGCGGATCTTTTGAATCAGGAAGGAAATAAATCTCAGGCAATTCAAGTTTTACAGCCAGCTGCTTCCTCTGATTTGAAAATTTATTCCGAAAACTATGTCCCAGTATATCTACGATTAGGTGATTGGAATCAAGATAGAGAGAAATGGCCCGAAGCTTTGAAATATTATCAATCAGTTCAACAGATTGATCCAAAAAATCTTGATCCTGAAGTCAAGAAATATGTTGAGTCTCAAGTTTCGGACCTGCAAAAATATCTTGGAACACAAGAGTTGGCGAATGCAATTGAAAAGGAAGATTGGCCACTAGTTAGCAAACTGATCAAACAGGGTTTAAAAGATGAAATCCTTCAAAAAGATGTAAATTTGTTACGTTCTTGGCTACAAGCTGAAAAACAGCAAAAGAGATGGTCAGAAGTGTTGGCTATTTATGATAAATTAGAATTTAAAGATCCCAAATCCGTTAAAACAATCTTTGACTACCAAGCCAGAGGTATAGCTGCTGAGTCAACAAAACAAACCCAGAAGGCCCTTGAATTCTACTCGAAAGCCTATGAGTTGGCTGAACCAGACGATAAAGCAAATTGGGCGATATACATTGCAGACAGGCAACAGGATTTGGAAGAAAAATTTCGTTGGCAAAACCTTGCTTACCAAAAGACACCAGCAGATGATCAATTTAGTTTAGCTCAAAAATTAGCAAATCAAGCAGCTGAAAAAAAAGATTGGCCCAATGAAAAATTCTGGTTAGCTAAACTTGATAAGGGTGGTAATTCCGAAGCTGAGATGCAGGCGATGTGGAGGCTAGTAGAACATGCTAAAACAGAGAAAAATTCAAACATTGAAATAGAAGCTCTCCAGAAAATTCTTATGCGTAAGCCTGCTGAAGAAAGCTCATGGTTTACACTGGCGCACTACAGATTGGGTCAATTGCACCTGCAATCCAAGCGAAATCAAGATGCAGCTCAATCATTTTTGTTAGTAGCTCAGGCCGATTCCCCCAAAGACTATAGTGAGTTAAAACAAGCCGCTTTGCGACAGTGGAAATCACTTCAGCAGATAGACGTCACAGATAAATTAATTGCACTGGAGAAAAAAAAGGACTGGGCTGGTTTATCATATTTGATTAGAAAGGAGCAATTGGCTGGAACGATAAAGCTTAACGAGGTGAACTTTTCGATACTACTTCAATCCGAAATAGAACAGCAAAATTGGAAAGGTATATTGCGGGCCTATCAACTCTTAGAGCAAGAGGATAAGAAGCGTGCGACAACTGCCGAAGCTCTTTTGACTCGAGCCAGAGCTACAAGACAGCTTCAAGGTTGGCAGCCTGCGGCGGAGCTATACAAGGCAGCAATAAATAGACACCCTAAGAACAGCCATAGCGAAAGGCTAAAGTTGCTTGATGAAGCAAGACCTGCTTTTGAGGAAACTAAACAGGTGAAAGAACTTGTGAAGCTTTATGAAAAAACCTGTCCTCATCTGAAATCAAAAGAAGCAAAGCAAGCTTGTGCAGAGGTAATAGTCTACTATGCACAAAATACATTGCAGGATAATGCAAAAGCGCAAAAGTGGTTAGCTAGTTTGGACAAGGGTGGCAATAGTGATGCTGACCTCGCAGCATTGATGGAACAGTCTAACCAAGCTCGAAAGCAGGGCGACCTTAAAAAAGCTTCACAAAAACTGAAGCAACTTTTGGGGCGAAAACCTGATCCAAATTCTGTTTATGCAGTGATTGCAAATTACCAACTTGGAGCTGATCTTCAACAGGCTGAGAAGTGGGCTGAGGCCCGACGATACTATAAGGCTGTTGTTGAAGCAGAATCAACGGATCAAAATAAAGAGTACCAAAAGCTTGCTACTCAACAAGTGAAACAGATTGATCAATATCTTTTAGGGGTACAAATCCAAAATTATATTGATAAGCAGGATTGGAAAAACGTTAGCATAGTGCTCAAACCAATGCTTGAGAAACAGGGGGCTGAAGCCTCTGTTGATTTGGTAATACTTTGGCGCAAAGCCGAAATTGCACAGCAAAATTGGAAGGAGGCCCTGTCCACTTGGGATCTACAGCGCGAAGTAGATTCTGAAAGTGCAGCAACCCCTGAGGCCCTGATTCAGCAGGGCTCACTAAAAGAACAGATTGGTGATAATACCGGGGCGCTGTTTTCATATCGAAAGGTCCTTGAAAATGTTGATGATCCAACTTTGGAAGCTCAGGCTGTGGGCCGAGTCTCATCAATCTTGCAGCAACAAAGGAATTACACCGAACTTGTGAAATTTTATTCGCAAAGATATGAGAAATCTAGCGACCCAGATGTTAAGAAAAACTCTGCTTCTGAAATCGCAACTTATTACGCTACTGTTCTAGAAAACTCTGAATCTGCAAGAATTTGGTGGGAAAAGGTAGATCAAGGTGGAACAAGTCGGGAAGAAATTGCTGCTGTTTATGAGCTAGCCAAAATGGACGGAGCTATTGGCAAAACAGATAGCGCAATTCAGAGATTGGAAATTCTAGTTGCCCGTCCCGTTCCCAAAAATACACAGTGGTTTGTGCTAGTGCATTATCAATTAGCGGCTCTCTATCATACACTTGAACAATTTCCTGAAGCACTTCAGCACTATCAGAAAGTTGCTGAGCATCCTGAAGTCAAAGGTTTGGAACAGTACAGAGATCTGTCAAATAAAACGGCTTTGCAAATTGAAGCTTATCTTGCACAACTGCATTAAAATTGAATTAAATATTCCTTGAAAACAAACGATTAGTTAATAAGACAGGCTCATTTCCAATTGGGACAAATATAAATCATCTTTTAAATCATGAGAAAATTGTTAAACGTAAGTTGCCAATATCTTTGCCCCGATACCAAGTGAATTGATCCAAAAAAACTAACAATTCCATAGGCTTTTAAGGTACCCATTAGAACAAAAAAAAATCTTGTGAAGATTGTTGGGCTTGCTAATGGAACAGACGCTGTTA
>DPLM01000022.1 GCA_003541985.1 Deltaproteobacteria bacterium
ATCGGTTTCACCGAGACAGTGTCTTAAGTTTCGCTCCAAATCAATCTATCCAAGCTTCTCTAAATATTCTACGGACAAGTTCACCCCATCGATTCCCAAATCTTCTCTAATTAACATCTTTCACCACCGGAAAGTCTTTCTATGAATTGGGGTAGGATCAAATTTATTCAGTAACTCCTTGTGACGTTTGGTAGGGTAGCCTTTGTGCTTTGAAAATTCCCATTCTGGGTAATCTCGATCATATTTTTTCATAATTGTATCACGCGTTACTTTTGCCAAAATTGAGGCTGCTGCAATTGATTTGCTCTTTTGGTCTCCTTTGACAACAGCTTGGGCAGGCAATGGAAGCTTAGGCAGTCTGTTCCCATCAATCAGAACATAATCGGGAATTGGCTGAAGAGCTTCTACCGCTTGTCGCATGCCCTTCAATGTAGCGTTCAAGATATTTAACCTATCAATTTCGGTGTTTTCAAGAATCTGGATTTGATGATCAATTGATTCTGAGATGATTTTTTCATACAGGGCTTCTCGAAGAGATTTACTCAATTTTTTTGAATCATCCACCTCTAAACATTCTACTTTATTCGGATCTAATATTACACCAGCTACGACCACAGGTCCTGCGAGTGGCCCTCTGCCTGCTTCATCAACGCCTCCAACGTAATAGTAGCCCTGACTCCAAAGGGCCTTTTCGATATCAAGACCTGCTACGGGCACTAATCTTTTCACGGATACGCGCTGCTTTACCTCGGCGTTCTCTAAGATAGTAGAGTTTTGCCCTCCTAACATGGCCATGCTTGAGGATTTGAACACTTTCAATTCTTGGGGAGTGTAGGGGGAAAATTCTTTCGACACCATGCCCTTGGGTCATTTTTCGAACAGTGAATGTAGCCTTACTGTTCTTATCTCCAAGGTGCTTGCGAATGACAACACCTTCATATGCTTGGATACGCTCTTTGTTTCCTTCAATAATTCTGTAGTTAACTCGGACCGTACATCCTGCCTTAAAGGCAGGGATATCGCGACGAAGTTGACTTTGTTCAACCACTTTCATCAGGTCTGGCATTTTCGCCTTTGTCTTTCTTTGTTAGTAAGTCAGGACGACGCTGCAAGGTACGTAGCCGAGCTTGCTGACTTCGCCACTTTAAAATTCGGGCGTGGTGTCCTGAAAGAAGCACTTCTGGGACATGCTGCCCTCTAAATGATAAGGGTCTCGTATACTGAGGATATTCGAGAAGCCCATTTTGAGTAAACGTCTCTTGTTCAGCAGAGTCTTGATTCCCAAGAATGTTTTCTTTCAAGCGGCTAATCGCTTCAATTAATACCATTGCGATGACTTCACCGCCCAGGCAGATGAAATCTCCTCCAGATATTTCTTCATCTACATAGTTTCTGATTCTCTCGTCAAAGCCTTCATAACGGCCACACACAAACAAAAGGCATTTATTACAAGTACTGAGTGCTTCTGCTTTTTTTTGTTTGAAGGGTTTTCCCTGGGGAGTTAAGAGAACGGAATGAACTTGTCGACCTTGACTTTCGTAAAAGAGTTTTCTCGTTTCAATCGCTCTTACAATGGGCTCAGGGCGAAAAAGCATCCCCGGTCCACCACCATAAGGTTCATCATCAACCTGTCGGTATTTGCCAATCCCAAATTCTCGTAGATCTGTGAGTTTGATCTCCAATTCACCTTCTAGCATTCCTTTTCCAATTAAACTTTCATTCAGGAAAGAAGAAAAGAGATCCGGAAACAATGTTATAATGTCAAAAGTCAGGGTGTTTTTCACGACTCCATTAAACCTGGAATTGGATCAATGACCAATTTTTTGTTCTGACTATCAAAAAACTGCACAATATTTCCTGAAGAAGGGACTAGAAATTCCCTTCCGTTCGGCTGTTGAACTGAGTAAATGTAGCCAGCTCCGGTTTCAATAATTTCGACAACCTTGCCCAGCAATTTACCTGGCGAATCAACAACTACGGCACCTTCAATCTGGTGCAAAAAAACCTCGTCATCGCCTAGGGGTCGAAGATCTTCATCATTAACCAGCAATCTCGATCTTTTCCAGCTTTCGGCGAGATTCCGACCCTCACATTCTCTACACTTGAGAATCCAAATTCCCTTATGGATTTTCAGATTATTTATATTTATCTCATCAAAGCCCTTAGCATGTTCTCTCAAAAAAAAATTGAGCGACTTGCAGTAGAAATTGGGATCATCAGTCAGTGGATAAACTTTAAGTTCTCCATTAACTCCATGAGGTCCGATGACCGTTCCCAACCAAGTTAGATCAGGATAATCTATTTGCTTCGTCTCAGACACATTCTATAGCAGCTAACTTCATTAATTTCCGTACACGGTCTGTTGGTTGTGCTCCTACAGACAACCAGTATTTGGTCCGCTCAACATTAATGCTGAAGCGATTTTCTTGAACCATGGGATTATAAGAACCAAGTCTTTCGATGAAACGCCCGTCTCTTTTGGCTCGTACATCAGCTACAACAATTCTGTAGAATGGTGCTTTTTTGGCTCCACCTCGAGCCAGTCTGATTTTGACCATTCAATTCTCCTAGATTGATTTAATAAATTCAGCCTACATGAAGCTGCGGGACTGTGGCGGCATCATATTTCGCATCATCTGCATGGCTTTACGTGGATCTTGAGTCTTGGAAAGCTTGCTCATCATCTTACGCATTTGGGTGAATTGCTTCATCAAGCGATTGACATCATTGACCGCCACACCGCTACCTGTAGCGATCCTTTGTCTGCGTGATCCATTCAATAAATTGTGATTTTGCCTTTCGTCGTGAGTCATAGATGAGATGATCGCATCAATACGATTGAATTGTTTTTCATCTACCTTTGCATTCTTCAGCAAATTTGAATCCACACCGGGCAACATGCCCATCAATTCTTTCATTGAGCCCATTCTGCGCATCATACTCAGTTGATCTCTAAAATCATCCAGTGTGAACTCATTGCGCCGAAATTTATTTTGAATCTCAATTGCTTGGGCTTGGCTGTAGTTATGCTCAACCTTTTCAATCAGAGAGAGCAAGTCTCCCATTCCAAGGATTCTTGATGCAATTCTTTCTGGATGAAATGCTTCAAGATTCTCTAGCTTCTCACCAACAGCAATAAATTTGATTGGTTTTTGTGTTACTGCACGAATTGAAAGGGCTGCCCCACCCCTTGCATCTCCATCCATCTTTGTGAGCAATACACCCGTCAAGTCGAGTTTATCATTGAAGTTTTTGGCCGTATTGACGGCGTCTTGACCTGTCATCGCATCTGCAACAAACAGAATTTCTTTTGGATTGATCCGCTGACGCATTTGATGAAGTTCGTCCATCAATCTATTATCAATATGGAGACGCCCAGCTGTGTCGATCAGGACCAAATCTCGGTTGTTGGCTTTTGCCACCTCTAAAGCAGCTGTTGCAATTTCAATTGGATTTTGGTCGTTCGTAGATGGATGACAGGGAAGGCGCATTGACTCCGCAAGTATCCGCAATTGGTCAATCGCGGCAGGTCTGTAAACATCCGCAGGAACTAGATATGGGCTAAACCCCTTTTGGGCATGATAGTTTGCCAACTTACCAACAGAAGAGGTTTTCCCAGCACCTTGAAGCCCAACAACCATTACTACTGTTGTTCCATCTTCAGACGTAGCTAGGGATTCGTTGCTAGCTCCCATCATGTTCGTTAGTTCGTCATTAACGATTTTGATGAATTGTTGTCCCGGGGTAAGGCTACTTTGAACTTCCTCACCAATGGCACGAATTTTGACCGATTTCAAGAAAGCCTTGACAACTCGGAAGTTGACATCCGCCTCTAGCAAGGCCATCTTTACTTCTTTGAGCGAATCATCAATATTAGTTTCCGTCAGCCGTCCCTGCCCACGCACTTTGCGCAGAGTATTTGTTAATTTTTGGGACAGATTCTCAAACATGAAACATTCGTGACTTTTAGACGTTTAGAAGCTAAAATAAACTGATTATTTAAGGTTTTTTTCGGCATATTGTCAAGTTAAAATTTAGAGGGAATAATGCACAAGGTTCTTGTTTTCATTGGTTTGTTAGTTCTCGCAGGATGCCAACCCTGGCAAGATGATTTAAACCGTAATTCAATGCGGTTGCAGGATTTGGAAGCAAGAGTCCGAATGTTAGAATCTGAGGTTGAAAGTCTGTCTACTGAACTGGAGAGTCGGAGAGCAAAAGGTGGATCATTCGTAGTTATGGAGATTCCTACAGTAGAATT
>DPLM01000206.1 GCA_003541985.1 Deltaproteobacteria bacterium
GTTTGCCTCGCTTCACAGCAAGCCAGCATGGTTCGTCAGCTAACTCTGCTGGCACCCATTGGATTTGGCACTGAAATAAATTTATCTGCTGTTGAGCAATTTACTCAAGAACTCCCAGAAGCTGAATTGAAGCTTGCCTTGAGTCGACTTTTCTATGACGTGCGTTGGTTGGGTAAGGATATGGTCGAAGCAACAAAACAAAACTTTCATAGTGCAGTAAGGAGGCAACACGCACAGAATCTTATTCGAAGTATTTTTCCATCAGGAGAGCAGCAATGGGATGCTAGGAATATATTGAGCAAATTGCATCAGCCAGTTCGCATTCTTTGGGGAGAAGAAGACTTGATTGTTCCTATGAGGCACCTAAATGGGTTACCTGGTTGGGTTGCTCAGCACCGTCTGTCAAAAGTTGGGCATTTACCCCAAATTGAAGCAGCCTCGCTCCTATTGAGAATTTTACAGGCTGATCCACCTTAAATTTTTTGAATTCTGTTCATTCAAATGTCCACATGCAAAAAAAATATGTCATTGGGGTAGACGGTGGGACTGAATCACTTCGGACCGGAGTATTTGATCTCTCTGGGAATCCGCTTGCTTTTGCTTCGGTAACTTATCCAACAAATTTTCCTGTTCCTGGTTGGGCTGAACAAAATCCGGATGATTGGTGGAATGCGTTAGGTAAGTCTGTCCGCCAAGCGGTAATTAATGCGCAAGTTAGCAAGCAGGAAATCTTGGGCCTTTGTCTCGATACTACTTGTTGTAGTGTTGTGGCCCTTGACGGCGCAGGAAAGCCATTGCGACCCGCCTTAATCTGGATGGATATGCGCTCTGCTCCGCAGACTGACCAAGTCCTTGCAACTGATGACCCCGCTTTACAAGTAAATAGTAATGGAAGAGGACCAGTCAGCGCGGAGTGGATGATTCCAAAGTCATTATGGATTTTCCAAAACGAGCCTGAAATTTTCCAAAATGCAAAGATTGTTTGTGAGTTTCAAGATTACCTAAATCTTCACCTTACAGGCAATCTAGTTGCTAGCATCAACAACATCTCCGTGCGTTGGCACTATGGACCTGGCTGGGGCGGTTGGGCTAGTAGCATGGTTGAATCTTTGGGAATGCACGAGTTGTTGAACAAGTGGCCAGAAAAAGTTCTTCGGTTGGGTGAAGAAATTGGAGGGTTGACATCAAATGCGTCCACTCATCTAGATCTTCCAGAGGGCTTGCCCGTTCTTCAAGGTGGTGCAGATGCTTTCATTGGGATGATTGGTCTTGGTGTAGTTGATCCTGGAAGTCTTGCATTTATTACAGGTTCATCACATCTCCACTTAGGGCTAAGTCAACAGGCTTTCCATGGCAAGGGAATTTGGGGAACGTATGCTGATGCAGTGATTCCAGGCTTGCATGTTGTAGAAGGTGGTCAGACCTCCACAGGTTCTGTACTCAGTTGGATTCGCAGAACTTTAGGAAATGCTTCCTACGAAGAATTGAACCAAGAAGCAGCTCAATTGGAGCCAGGATCGGAAGGGGTTATTATTCAGGAACATTTTCAGGGAAATCGAACCCCGCATACGGATCCTCTCTCACGGGGTGTCATTAGCGGGCTTACCCTAAAGCACGAGCGAGGCCACCTATTTCGAGCTGCCCTAGAAGGTATTGCTTTCGGAACAGAATTGATACTCGAAACAATGCGCAATAACGGCTTTGCAATAGAAACAGTGGTCTTGGCTGGAGGAGCCACCAGATCGAATCTTTGGCTTCAAATTCACGCCGATGTCTCCAATTTGCCTTTAACTTTGACTAAGGTCCCAGACGCGCCAGCTTTGGGATCAGCTATTTTAGCAGCGGTCGGATCAGGCGCTTTTAGTGATATTGGAAGTGCGACTCGGGAAATGGTACAGGTTGATAGAGTGGTAGAGCCAAACGAAGAAACACATGAATCTTACCAAACCTTTTATGAAATTTACCGAGAACACTATTTGGCGATGAAAAACGCTCGTGCTGGTTTGTGAGCTTACAAAACTAGTTTATATTTTCAGTCCACTGATGACTTAGTCGTTTTATAGATATTCCTGCCTTTTTCATATGCTGATAATTGGATTTGGATACGATTATTGAGAGTGTGGAGAACACAGGGTACTTGGTGGTGGTGGTGGATGAGTCGAATCCACGCTGCAGCATGGCAGCGGACATTAGTGCGCAGGTAACGAAGCAGGCTTTTGGTTCATTGAAGGGTCCTGTGAGGATGGTGTCGGCACCACATTGTCCACCACCGTTTTCAGATGTGTTGAAAGATCTCTACATGCCGAGTAAAGAGAAAATTGCTGATACTGTGAAGTCTTTGAACTAATGATTGATTGAATGACGTCACGAGGATGGGAGACTAAGTTTGAGAATGTATCCCATCCAATTGTGGGAAAATTGTAACTAAACAAGAACAAAGACACCTAAAGCTTTAATTGAATCAAAAGATATTTACCTAAAAAATTTGATAATTTTAGGAGAGAGGAGCCGAAAATGGGAGAGTTAATCAAAGTTACAATGCCAAAGTGGGGCCTCTCAATGAAAGAGGGTACTGTAAGTGATTGGATAGTTGAAGAAGGAGATGAAGTAGAGAAAGGACAAGAAATTGTTGAGATTGAAACAGATAAAATAGCGAATGTCCTGGAATCCCCAGGAAGTGGTATCCTTCAAAAAATTGTTGCTAAGTCTGGCGAAATACTACCTGTTGCCGCATTGATAGGGGTAATTACAGAAGGTGAAGTAAGTGATGATGAAATTAGGGTCTTTGTCGAACAGGAAAATGCTGCTGCAGCAGCAGCAGCAGCAGCAGCTAGTGAGGCCGCAGACCCCTTGACAATCAGCAAGGTTTTAGAGTGGCAGGGGCTTAACATCCGCTACATTGATAGTGAGAATGGAGAAAATCCTCTCATTTGTCTTCATGGCTTTGGGGGAGACAAGAACAACTGGCAGTTAAACCTGGCGGCCCTGGCTCCCAACAGGCGAGTACTGGCTCCAGACTTTCCAAGTCACGGTGACTCGACGATTAGTGAAGAGCATTCTTCGCCCATGGCTTATGCTCGGATGGTCTCAGCAATGATTGATCAGTTAGAGCTAGATCAAGTAGATCTTGTGGGTCATTCGATGGGGGGCCTAGTAGCCTTGCTGGTAGCCCAGAAGAGCCCGGCGCAGGTTGGCTCGTTGACCCTGTTGGCTCCAGCTGGGATTGGCACAGAGATCAACGCGGGTTATGTCGATGGGTTTGCCACGGCTAATAGCCGCAATGAGTTGAAGGCCTTGGCGGTGCAATTGTTTGCTGACAAGGGGATGGTTAGCCGGCAGATGGTAGCTGACCTGCTTAAGTACAAGCGTCTGGATGGAGTTAAGGAGGCACTGATACAATTGGCAACGAAGCTCCACAGTGGGGGTAAGCAGAGTGAGAACTTAAGTTGTGTGGCCCAGAATGTCCCAACAAAGATCTTTTGGGGGAAGGCTGATGAAATTCTACCAGTGAGCAATTGTGCTCAATTGAGTGGAGTTGACATTGAGCAGTTAGAATGTGGTCACATGGCGCACATGGAAGCAGCTGACATTGTGAATAAGTATTTAAACAGCTGATTTTAAAAACCGTTTTAGCTGCAGATTTCTATAAAACCAAAAGTTAGAATGTTGGACTTTGAAGTTTGTTAGGGAACTATATCCGTTGGGAGTTTAATGCCCAACTGCTTAAACGGCTGGGTTGATTGAAGATACTGTATTTTGATGAACACTACTCAACCTGGAGTTGCTCTTTTTTCTTGGGAACAAATCACAAAAAATAACCATCCTCTGTTTCTTTTTGATGAACTCATTGCTCACTTGGATGCCAATCTTAGGGCTTGTGTGCGAGGGGAGCTAAAGATTCTTCAGAAAAAACTCGGGACAACCATGGTCTATGTAACTCATGACCAGACGGAGGCTCTATCGATGGCTGATCGGGTGGCAGTCATGCACGAAGTAATTCTTTAGCAATACGGAACACCCAAAAATATTAATAATAAACCAGTAGATACTTGGGTTGCTGGTTTCCTTGGTGAACCCCCCATGAATTTTTCTGACTGTGAGCTCGAGCAAGAGGATGATCCCTTCAAGTTAAACATTCTACTTTCTTAATAACACTTCTCCATGAAAAA
>DPLM01000104.1:0-5059 GCA_003541985.1 Deltaproteobacteria bacterium
TGAATTGACTTTGGTTGAATCTGGTATTGGTAAGGTCAACTCTGCCGTTGCCTCGACAATGCTAATCCAGCACTTCAGTTGTGAACTACTGATCTTTTCTGGGGTTGCTGGTGGTTTGGACCCAAGTCTGCAGATTGGGGATCTGGTGATCGCGGAAGAATTGTGGCAACACGACTACGGGACCATCATTGACCAAGAGTTGATTGCACATCGAGCTGGTACTCTGCCAATAGGACTTCCAAAGGAAAATCCACCTTTCAGACTGGATGAGAAACTGAAGGTCAAGATCCAGCAAGCTTATCCTGATGCCTACTTTGGCAGGATCCTCTCTGGAGATACTTTTCTCAATTGTAAAGAAACCCGCCAACAACTCTTCGAAAAATTTCAAGCGCAGGCGATAGAAATGGAAGGTGCTGCTATTGCGCAGGTCTCTGAACAATTCGGTATTCGATGTATAATTGTCCGAAGTTTGAGCGATCTCTCTGGGGAAGAAAGCATGGAAGACTTCCCGACGTTTCTGAAAGATGCTGCTGCCAGGAGTTACAAAGTTGTAAACGCCATCCTCAGACTTTTGTAAGCTCCTTCCTCCAAGCTACACACCAAGAGATTTAATCATGTCCTTACCGAATCATCTTGATTCAATTACTAGTTTTCTGGCGATGGAGATCTTTGGGCGCGCTCAGGAACTGGAAAAACAAGGGCATAGCATTCTTCATCTAGAATTTGGAGAGCCAGACGTTTCACCGCCTCCGGTGGTTGGTCAGCGACTCCAACAGGTTGCTAACCAACATTTTAGTTACACCAATACCTGCGGTATTGCGGAGTTACGTGAGGCGGTTGCGCAGCGACACACTCAGCTTTACCAAACCCCAGTACGACCAGAGCAGGTTTTGATCTCGAATGGGACCTCCCCACTACTGTTTCTTGCTCTCCGTTTGATTGCTCCACTTGGTAGTGACATCTTACTCACCGATCCGGGTTACGCCTGTTATGACAACCTGATCTTGATGGCAGGGCTAAACCCAGTGAGAGTACCCTTGCATCTTGAAGATGGATTCCAGCTGAAGTCAGAAGTGGTCCAGCAGTGCCTCACGAAAAATACCAGGGCGATTTTACTGAACTCCCCTATGAATCCAACGGGAACAGTCTTAGACGAAGCTTCCATGCATGCGATTGCAGAGCTTGGCTTGCCGGTTATCTCTGATGAAATCTATCTAGATCTAAGTTATGATGCAGCACCACTTTCGTATTTGCGATTCTCAGAGAATGCTTTGATCCTTCATGGGCTTTCAAAATCCTATGGGATGACGGGCTGGCGGATGGGGTATTTGATTCTACCAGTCGAATGGATGCCGATAGCAATCCGGATGCACCAAAATTTGATGATTTCAGCGAACACTTTGATGCAAGAGGTGGCACTGGCTGTGCTGCAGGATGATGGAGGAGCACTTGAGAGAAATCAGCAGGAGTTCCGGCAGCGTCGAGATATTTTTCTACAAACACTCCGCAACCATGGGCTGGACCCAGGCTATGATCCAAGTGGAGCATTTTATGTTTTCTTCCGCTATCGAAAGGCAATGCCGTCACTAGAGATGGCATTGCAGATTCTGGAAAAAACTGGAGTTGCTTTGACACCAGGAAGTGATTTTGGTCCCGCGGGTGAAGGCTTTTTGCGCTTTAGCTATGCCAATGACCCAAGCGTGCTGGTAGAAGCTGTGAGACGTCTGGCTCAGAGTGGTTTGCTTAGCGAATAGTCTTCAAAATAAGGTGAAAAGTACATGAACTAACCGTACTCAGGGCCTGAATTCCTTAAATACGTGCAATTAACCAGGGAGGAGTTTTTCAGGGTTGAAAAGATTCAATGGACCCAGAGATTGCTTGATTTGTCACATCATTTCTGTAGATTTTTGTGTTCATCACGCTTGCGGTGAATTTCACCTATCCCGACGCCCTATGCTTACCGGTGCAAGTTCCCCCCATTTTCAAAGCCCGCCCAATCAAACGATTATTCAACCGCTGAAACTGCTTCAAATCTTCTGCCTTTTTGGTTTGATGTGTCGATGTCGGCCCTGAGTTTGGAGTATGTACTGGGCCACTCAGGAAATAGGCACACAAATATCGGTAGCCCAACCCTTCACAATCTATCTTGAGAGCCATAGCAGCATAGTAGGCATCATGTCGTGCATCTCAAGGTTTATTTTGTTCTTCATGATCGGTGTCCCAACGGAAGCTTACCCCGCCATTTTAACCAGTCAGATCTCTGCCCGATTACGACTGTTCTTCCACCCAGCGTTGCGTTCCATTGAATTCAAAGAAAAGAGTGGGTTTTTTGGAATAGCCTAGGTTGGAATACTGATTCAGGGCATCCATTTGAACCTTATCCAGTAACTCTGCACGTGCTATCAGTAGCGCGGCTTACATCGCAGAGATAGCCATGTTGGCTGCTCCAGCGAGAGTTTCAAAAGAGCATACAGCGGCAGAGATTGATGTAACCGGCTTGCATCGCTTGCTTTAAAGGAGCGATCGCCTAGTAGTACATTTAATTCCGATAACCACTGCTAAAAGTCTATGTCTTGCAGCTTTTGTTGTAGGAGATTCTCCAGAATGGGTTTACTGTAGAAAGCTAGATCGTCAGTTTATTCACCTCTGGCAGTGGCCATACCAATTCTTCGTAGTTCCCGTCTCGCCATGCCCTTAATCGTAGGTACTCACGGAAAACATCAGGTTTGTAAATCGACTTCCCCAGCAGCATTCGCACGCATTCCTGAATGCCTTCGATAATGGAAGGATGGGGGTGTATCAACTCTGCTAATTCACCAATCCCTTTTTGCATGGATATTAGTAGGGCTACAGCCTGAATAGCACTTGAGGCATGCTCTCCAATAGCACGCATCCCAAGAATTCGCATCTCCTCATCATTCGTTACCACAATCTTGAAAAAGCCTTCGCTGTGGCGCATTGCGATGGCGCGCGGAATGCAGCGGTAATCGAAAGAAGCTACTCGAAAGGGCGCCCCTGCTTTACGAGCCTGTGCTTCATTCATTCCTACTCCAGCAACCTCTGGAGCGAGGAACATAATGGTAGAGATATTTTCGTAGATCAAAGGTCGGTTGGGTTGACCAAAGATTTTTTCCACGGCGTGTCTGCCTTCGAGTTCTCCTACGTTAACAAGGGCGATATCCGCAGTCATGTCACCTACAGCGAAGATGTTGGACAGGTTTGTGGATGTATCATCATCGTCAATGCAGCCTGCTCGATCCAGTCTCACTCCCAATTCACGGGCTCCGGTGTTTTCAATGTTGGGTACCCGACCAATAGAGATCAGTGCACGTTCAACTTGATGGGTTTCTTCACCTTGCGAAGTCCCGATAACGTACTCAACTTCTCCATTAACAATCCTCATAGAGAGTAGAGAGGATTGTCGATGGATCGTCACTCCACTTTGTTCAAGATTACGCTCTATAATTCTGGTCAGGTCTTCATCTTCAAAGGGAAGAATACGTTCATCTCGTGCTATCAAGCGGACATCCGTGTTCTTGAAATTTGAGAAAATACTGGCAAATTCACAGCCGATCACCCCAGCCCCAACAATGATTAGACTCTTCGGGAAGGAACGAAGACCACTCATGCCGTCACTGGTCATGATTATGCGCTCGTCTACATCCACATTGGGTAGCATTCGAGGACGGCTACCGGTAGCAATGATGGTGTAGTCTGCTTGTACTTCATAGGGTTCAAACTCACCTCGCATTTCGATCTTGTTTGGTGTGAGTAAACGACCACTTCCCTTGACGAAACGGAAGTTTTCTCCATCACGATGAACAATTTGTCGCAAGTGCTCTTCCAACTGAGCAGAACGTTCGTAGACAGCATTATCAACCTCTTCCAAAATACTGCCAAAGGGGATCTGGGGCATTTTCATTCCATAGTTGTCCAACTTATGATGCATGGAGGCAATTTCCTTTGAGAGTTCCCAGAACGTCTTAGAAGAAAGCGCTCCGTTGTAAACACCTGCTCCTCCCAATCGGCTTCTCTCCACGAGAATGACTTTCTTGCCAAAATCAACTGCACGCATTGCTGCAGCATAGCCCGAAGGTCCTCCTCCTAGTACGCACAAGTCGTAATTTTCCATCCCTTTTTCCTTTGCTGATATTGATCAATCTATGTTAACTTTACGAAGTGAATTAATTCAGTTCCTGTGCAGTGCGTAGCAGGTCTGCATAATGTTCTGTTCGACGGATCAGTCGAGCTTGTCCATCTTGCACCAAAACTTCTGCTGGCCGTGGTCGAGAATTATATTGGGAACTCATGGAGAAACCGTAGGCTCCAGCATCAGCAATCACAAGGCAGTCTCCCACAACGGTTTTTGGCAGTTCACGTTGGATATTGCCTTGATCTACGCTGAAAAAGTCACCAGTTTCGCAGACATTTCCCACCACAGCTACTGTCTCGAGTTCATCCTCCATTCGGGAGGCATTCCAGATTCTGTGATATGAACCATACATTGTTGGACGCACCAAGTGATGAAAACCTGAATCAGTGCCAACGAATTGATATTCGGGAGTTTGTTTACGGTTAGTGACGCTCAGCAGCAGAAATCCAGCTGGTCCGACAAGATAACGCCCAGGCTCTAGTTTCATTGAGAGCGGGCGGCCGTATTCCTTGCAGAATTTTTCAAATCTTTCCGTCATCTGTTGGCCCAGTGCATTTACATCCATTTCTTGTTGTTCAGGACGATAAGGAATGCCAAAGCCTCCCCCAAAATCGATGAATTCCAGTTTGGTGAAGCGTTCTGCGAGCGCAAGAATCATCTCCATCGCCTCTAGCATTGGCTCTGGTGCAAAAATGCCAGTACCAATGTGGGACTGAATCCCAATGATGCGGAGGTTATAGCGTTGAGCTAGTTCTTGAACCTGCTCCAGTTGATTGTGGTAGATACCAAACTTGGAGCGTGGTCCTCCTGTGATACAATGAGCATGATGCCCAGCCCCGACTCCCGGATTAACTCGTAATGAGATGTTTTGTCCAGAATAGCGCTTTCCAAAGTGTTCCAGCGTTA
>DPLM01000104.1:5453-7203 GCA_003541985.1 Deltaproteobacteria bacterium
GCCGTATTGTTGCCTGTGAACAAAATTTGTTCAGGTCTATAACCGCAGTCGAGTGCCAGTTGCACTTCAAAGGGAGAGACAGCATCAATCCAAGCCCCTTCTTCCCGTAAAATCTTGAGGATTGAAGGATTGGAGTTGGCCTTCATTGCGAAGTGTAACTGTAGTCTTTGCTTTTGATGTAAGGCTTCAAAACAGTTCAGCAGGCGGCAACACTGACCCCGAAGGGAGTCTTCTTCATAGACATAGAGAGGTGAGCCAAAGTTGGTACGAAGGGCTTCTGCACTCAGTCCACCGAGGTAAAGTTGGTTGTTCTGAATCTCCATGTTTTCTAAGATGCATGAGGTGATCAGGATTTTTGATACAAAGCCGGAGGGCTTACACTGATTTTGAGAAGAACTCCAGCATCTTGTCGATAGTAGATCTGGAATGAAAAATTTCTATGTTGATAGAAATCGAAACTCAGGGCAACTTCAAGTCGACCCAGACTAGGCGGTGATCAGAGCTTGGTTTTAACCAGGCTGCCTCAGTTTCATCGGGTTTGGGCCAGAAAACTCCGCTACGCAAAATTTCTAGTTCTCGAGTCGGGAGTACATAATCAACTCGTAACCCCCAAGCAGCGGTGTCTTCAGCAGGATCTCCCCTGTGCGGAGGATTTCGGGGTTCTTGGAATTTCCCGCCTTTGCTACGAGGAACTTTTTTATCCAGCCAGACGGCAGGATGAATGCGTTTATGCTCCAATAATTGGCTAATCGCTTGATTGTAACTATCACCATCAACGGGATCTGCGTTCAGATCGCCGAGAACGACAAACAGATCTTCAGAATGCAGGCCACCAGACTTACCTGCATCATCAATCAGATAATTAGCATGCTCCCCACCACTTAGGTAGTCACTCCAGAGACGAATCTCGTCATGATTTCGCCGACCATTACGGTTTTCTAGCCCATCAAAAACTGGTGGTGTTGGGTGTGAAAGTAGTAGATGCAATTGATGCCTATGAACCCAAACAGGGACATCCACATGGTTCTTGGAAGAGAGTCGCAGAATGGCCAATTCATCTTTAGAATACCAGTCCCCTTGTCCCAGTCGGTCAGGGTGATCCGGTAACAAAGCGCCGGGAAGATCACGCCAAAGAAATTTCTGGAAAGTCCGAATATTCTCTCTCTCCAACTCGTATTGGGAGAGAAGAACAAAAGCGTACTGGCCTGGAAAGTGACCAAATCCAAATGCATCCCCTGGACAATCTAGCCGCCCGTCACGATCTAGGTCAAAACCACTGGGTATCCCTGTGTTGGAAGGAGCGACATAGACATGAGAGTAGGAAATCGGCTCCAACTCATGTTGTGAACGCTGAAGATAGTTGCTTTGCAACAAGTCTACGGATTCACCAGACTCATCAAAGTCAAACTCGTTGAGCAGTACAATACTGGGGCGAACTTTCTGGAGAATCGCTGCAATATTTTGTAGTTGGAGATCTGATTTGGAATATAACCGTTGCTTCAAACCGTAGGGTTGCTGAGCACTTAAAGCAACATTGAAGGTGGCAATTCGTAGAATCTTTTCGGAGTTGTCAACAGAATCAAAGCGCAAAGGCACCTGTAGTCCAATCTGGAAAAAACTCTGCAAGCCGTGGCAGGCAATCATTAGCAGACCCCCAAGGGGGACGGCCCTTCTCATGCTTTATCTTTGCCTTTTTAGTGCTTGACAGATTGCCATTGTTGTAGCTGGGTTTGACGAAAAGCTGAGAATT
>DPLM01000235.1 GCA_003541985.1 Deltaproteobacteria bacterium
CAGCTTCGGCACTACTTTAGAGCCGAACAAAAATGCCTGAATTTGGGACATATATTTGATGAGCTACAAAATCATTTTCAAGAACTAGAGCCTTATCTTTGTGACAGTGCTCAGTTGATTAATGATCAATTGGACGCAGGCAAGAGTCTGATTTTTGAAGGTGCTCAAGGGACTTTTCTTGATGTGGATCATGGCACCTACCCCTACGTTACCTCATCAAATACCCTTGCAGGGGGGGTTTGTACTGGGGCAGGAATTGGCCCGACGAAAGTTAGTCACGTTTTGGGGATTACTAAAGCCTACACGACGCGTGTGGGAAGTGGTCCTTTCCCAACAGAATTAGATGATGATACAGGGGAATTTCTGAGAAGCGAGGGAGGAGAGTTTGGCGCCACAACGGGCAGGCCAAGGCGATGTGGTTGGTTTGATGCAGTTTTGGTTCGCCATGCTGTGCGACTGAATGGCATCAGCAGCTTGGCACTCACAAAATTAGATGTTCTTGATAAATTTGAAGAAATCAGTATCGCAGTTGCCTACCAACTTGCGGACGGTACAACTACCAAAAATTTCCCTACCCTGCAGCTGGATAAGGTGTCTCCAATTTATGAAACTTTGCCAGGATGGAAACGTTCTTCCCGAGGTATCAAACAAGTCGATGAATTACCCGAAGAACTTATTACATACATAAAACTCTTGGAAGATTTGGTTTCGGCTCCAGTTTCAATTATTTCTACTGGTCCACGTCGCGAAGAAACCATACTGCTACCATCTGCTCCATTAATCAGTACCTGAATTATAGTTCACCAGCAACACGAATGAAAATTACCTACCGACATTTTCAAAACGAGGGAATTATTGCCCTGGACACACAAATGACGCGACCGTTCATGGTTTCAAGTCATTTGATTCTACAAAATGGTAAAGCCGCTTTCGTTGATGTAGGTGCTTCTCCTTCGATCCCTAACTTATTAAAAGGACTCTCTGAACATAGCCTAAGCAAAGAAGATGTTGAGTACATAATAGTAACACATGTTCATTTGGATCACGCTGGAGGGGTGGGTGCTTTGATTGGCCAACTTCCCAACGCGAAATTGGTTGTTCATCCACGGGGATCAAGACACATGATAGATCCAACCAAACTGATTGCTGGAGCTACATTTGTTTACGGATCCGAAGAGATTTCCAAAACCTACGGGCAAATACTCCCAGTTCCTGAAGATCGGGTGATCATTGCAGCAGATGGATTCCAACTAGATTTTGATGGGCGTATTCTAGAGTTCTGGGACACACCAGGTCATGCTCGCCACCATTTCTGCATTATTGATCATTTGACTCGCTCAATTTTTACAGGAGATAGTTTTGGACTAAGCTATCGAGAATTTGATCACAACGACCAAGTTTTCATTTTACCCGCAACCTCTCCAGTACAGTTTGACCCCTATGAAATGAAAGAAACAATCCGGCGTATCGCGAATTTCCAGCCACAAGCAGTTTATTTGACTCATTTTAGCAGACTGGACTACAAGAATAGCTTAGCTGAAGATCTCTTAAACATGGTGGATGCTCATGTAGAGATTGGCCAAAGAGCAGCAACCCTTGAAAAATCAGTAAAACTTCAGCAAATCAAAAACGATCTTTGGGAACTGCTCTGGAATGAAGCGCACAAACGCGGCTGCCCATTGGACGAACGCCAAGCACATCAACTGCTTGCTCTTGATTGGGAGCTTAATGCACAAGGCCTTGTCAGTTGGCTTGAACGGTCTGCCTGAAAATTAGATCCTCAATATCAGTCACAACTCCTAACGTGCCTAATTGTCTATCATAAGCTTTTTGCTTGTGCTCTTCTTTTACACAATCTTCTTTGTTAATTAAGTTAATTTATTTCTTTCATATCATAAATTAAGTTAATTATTTTTTCTGGGCATTTCCTCTGCTGCTAATACTTTGTGCTCAAACAATTAAGCAATATTAGTACGTTTATTTGAAGACGCTTATTTTTTGAAAGGAGAGCAGTTATGGAGTTTCAAGCGGAGATTAAATATGTCCAAGACACGATTTGGCTGCTAATCAGTGGGACCTTCGTGATGTGGATGGCAGCTGGATTCAAAATGCTGGAGGTAGGTCTCGTACTTAGCAACAGCGGCTTCAATTGTTTCAGAAACACTAGATAGCGGATTAGCTTTTGGCCGTTTCTGGCCCTCACACTAGTCCTGACGGCATTCATATATCCGATCCAAGGTCACTGGAGTTGGGGTGGAACAGCCTTAGGTGGTCTTACGGACGGTTTCAGCGACTTTGCTGGATCAATTATCGTTCATTCCGTTGGAGGTTGGGCGGCTTTGGCAGGTACAAGCTTGGTGCAAGAAAAGGCGAATATGGTCCTGACGGGAAAGTAAACGCTATCCCAGGATCAAATATTCCATTGGCTACGCTTGGTACCTTTATCCTTTGGTTAGGTTGGTTTGGATTCAATGGCGGTTCTCTATCAGCTCAGGGTTCTAAGGGGTGCTGACGCCATATCAGCTGTTTTTGCTAACACCAACATTGCCGCATGTGCTGGAGCGGTAGTATCCATGATTCTAACACAATT
>DPLM01000154.1 GCA_003541985.1 Deltaproteobacteria bacterium
CTGCACCGTCAAGGAAAGGCAGGTCAAAGCCGAGGGCGATGAAGAACAAAATCACCCCGAACGCCTTCAGAGGTTCCACCTTGTCCTCGATCTCGTGGCGGTAGGGTAGCGCTGCCAGTGTGGCTCCGGCGAAGAAGGCACCGATTCCAGAAGAGAAGCTAACAACCTCACAAAGTCCACCAACACCCATCCCGTAGCCGAGGGCTCCAATAAAGAGCAATTCGGAAGAGCGAGCTAAGTACTTGAACATCGCATTGAGGACGTACTTGGTAAAGAAGTACAGAATGACAATTAGGATCGCCATCTTTAAGAAAATCATGGCAACTTCAAGGCCCAAGGAACCCCCGCCTTCACGGCTTGGATCTAGACTCAGCAGAATTGCCAAGGCGACAACTGCTACAACATCCTGGAGCACCATCAGTCCTAACGCGATTTGGCCGTGTAGAGTTTCCATCTGGCCTGTTTTCTTCAACGTTCCAATTACGAGAATGGTCGAAGAGAGAGTCAAACAGAGGCCAAAATAGATAAGAGTGGCGAACCAACCATCACCGAAGGTGTCCGCACCAATCCCAATGTAAGCGACACCCAGTCCCATACTGACGATTAGCAGGAGGGAGATCTGGCCAGCACCATTGATCAGTACCAATTGCCAACGCTTGATCATACCCTTGATATCAACCTCCATTCCGGCCATGAAGAGCAGAAGGATGATCCCAATATCGATGAAGGCACTCATCAGCTCCTTAGAGATCAGTTCATCTCCAGCGCCAATGGACTTGGCATAGAATCCACCGATGGCTCCTACACCAATGAAGGCGAGTAGGCTTGACTGCTTGACATAGCTCAGCAGAATGGCGAGTACAGTTGCTCCTAAGAGCATCATTCCCAGGGGTACTACCAGGCTGCCTGGCCCGGAGCTTTCTCCACTGCCAGCAGCCCATGTAACTGCCGGTAAGGCAAGCATCACAAAGGCGACTAGGGTCCGCGTGAATCCTCTTTCCAGCATGCGAATCTCCAGCGAAAGGTTGATGGTTCAAAAAATTTTATAACGGGCCCCACTATACTGATAAGTTTCTGGTCCATTCAAGTTTTCTTACAGATAAACTAATAATTTTTTCTGATAGTATTCTGGTAATGATAAAAAATAAGACAGAAACATCCCAAAATATCCTCAATTCAGCACGGGGTTTTTTAAGAATTGAGCGTGATGGACTGAGAGCTCTGGAGGCCCAGTTAGATGAGCATTTTGTTACAGCAGTGCAGTGGTTGTTATCTTGTCGAGGGAAGGTAGTTGTCACCGGTATGGGTAAAAGTGGACATATCGGAAGAAAGTTGTCGGCTACTTTATCAAGTACAGGCACACCTTCTCTGTTTTTACACCCTGGGGAGGGGGTTCATGGAGATTTGGGGGTAGTGGCTCATCAAGATGTGGTGATTTTGCTGAGCAACAGTGGTACAACCGAGGAGATGCTTCAGCTACTTCCCTCCTTGCGATCGATTGGTTGTCAAACAGTTTCAATCACTCGTGATCCGAGCTCACCACTGGCAACACAAGTAGCTTTGCACATCAGTTGTCAGGTGCCGAAAGAGGCTTGCCCCTTGTCTTTGGCCCCAACTACCAGCACAACGGCTCTGCTGGCTCTAGGAGATACCCTTGCACTGTGTGTGATGGAACGGAGGCGATTCACTCCAGAACAATTCGCACTCTATCATCCACGGGGTGCGTTGGGTCGTCGTCTGCTAACTCGGGTAGAAGACGTTATGCTTCCAAAGGACCGCTTACCTTTGGTGGCTCCAGGTCTGTCTTTACGTCAGGGAGTTGTTGAATTGGCTCACAAGCGCTTGGGGTTGCTGATCATTGTCGATGAAACCCAAAACTTGTTGGGAGTCTTCAGTAATGGAGACCTCTCGCGATTGCTGGAAGATCCAACACACGATCCAAATGTAGATTGGCCCCGGCCTATTTCTGGCTGGATGCGCGCAGATCCTCTGACAGTTGCCCATGACAGCATGGCTTTGGCTGCCAAAGAAATAATGCAGGAAAACTCAGTTTTGACACTAGTGGTCACAGACTCGAACAACCGTGTCTATGGGGCTGTACAACTCTACGATATTCTCCGAGCTGGCATCTGATACCCCTGTTTTCGATTAGACAGATCAGAGAGCTTACTGTTAAAATAGAATCTGAAATTTTTTCCTAGCCCACCAATCCGTTCTCACAGAGGAGCCTATCATGTCCCAAGCTGTGGTAGCGATTGCCGGTGCCACCGGCTTTGTCGGAACCGCAATCCGCAATAGTTTGTTAGAACAGTTTACTGTTCGAGGATTGACACGATCTGCCTATAAACTCTCCAATACTGATCTGAATGATCCCGTGCAGTGGGTCCATTGCAACGCTTATTCGGCCTCCTCCGTCGAGCAGGCATTGCAGGGCGTAGATTATCTGATATACCTAATTCACTCGATGGTGCCATCCTCTCGGTTGAACCAGGCTTCCTTTAAGGATTTAGATTTACTTCTGGCAGACAACTTTGCCCAAGGAGCCAAAGCTGCGGGACTGAAGCAGATACTGTACGTCGGGGGATTGATGCCGGACGATGAACGTGAAGAGGCATCAGAACACCTCTCCAGCCGTTATGAAGTTGGCCAGGTTTTGCAGGCTTCTAGTATACCAGTCACTACCTTGCGCTGTGGAGTAATCGTTGGACCGGGGGGATCCTCTCTACGTATTCTAATCAACCTAGTGCGCAGGCTGCCTGTAATGGGATTGCCCACCTGGACCTGGTCTCAAACCCAACCGATTGCGATTCAGGATGTGTTGAAAGCGGTCAAACTGTGTTTAGGGGAGCCAGAAAAGTACTCAGGATCCTTCGATATTGGTGGCCCTGATGTTATGACTTACAAGGACATGATGCAAATAACTGCTCAGGAGATGGGAAAAAATCGTTGGATGTTTCCTTTTCCTTTCGTGACCTTAGGAATCTCTAAGCGTTGGGTTTCAACCATTAGCAATAGTTCACAGGCGCTTGTTGGTCCGCTGGTGGATAGTTTGCGTCATGACCTGCAAGCCAGGCCAAATCGATTACAGGATCAACTTGTCAACTCTGCAGTGACTTTCCGCGAATCATTAGCAGCTTCGATGGACGAGCGTGGTTTCCCCTTACAAAATCCACGTCAGGAATTAAGGCGTGAAGATCAGCAGACGATCCATGAGCAGCGTCGTGTCCGCTCTGTTCAGCGCTTGCGGTTGCCCTCAGGCAGAGATGCCCGCTGGGCATTGGAGGAATATTTGCGCTGGCTACCTCAGTTTTTGAAACCGTTTCTGCGCTGCGACGTGTCGGATGATGGGAGGGTACTTTTCTGTTTGCGGTTTTTGTCTACTCCACTACTGGAGTTGCAATTGCGCCAAGGTGGCGACGAGCATCGTAAGGTGCTTGACATCATCGGTGGATTGCTGGCTGATACTCGGGAAAGCCAGGAAGGACGTCTGGAGTTTCGAGAGGTCTTTGATGGAAAGTATGTGATTGCTGCAATTCATGACTTCTGCCCAAATCTTCCATGGTATATCTACAATACAACACAGGCGGTCGTACATCTGTTTGTGATGAACGCTTTCGGATGGCACTTGGCCAAGATATGTGAATCTTCAGCAGAGGCAGCCACCAACGTTGAGGCAACCGTAGAGTGACGATCCGTCTTTTGCCTCAGACAGAAGTCGTTTCTTGTTCCTGCAACGCTGACAGAACGGCTTGTCCCATCACGGTATCTGCTAGGGATCTAGTCAAATCTCCAAGCCGATCCATTTCTGACTTAAGTACCTGAGGGTCTTGTCCTTCCATCCGCTGACGAACAATTTCCATCTGCTGGCGAATTGCGGTGCAGTCCTGCTGAGCCAGTGCTGTTTCAGCAATAGTCCAGTGCATCTCAATACCATGTAGAACACGCTCTGCAGTCTGGCGGAACTCAATCAGTTGACGGGCAGCAAAGTCCTCAATCGCATGGTCGTAAGACGCTTCCAGCAAATCATCGATCTCTTGCTGGGTGAGTCCATGGAAAGGAATGACTTCAATAGAGGCATCGGTCTGGCTACGTTTTTCTAGAGCAGATACAGTTAAAATGCCGTTAGCGTCTACCAGGAAAGTTACTTCAACCAAAGGTAGACCTGCTTTCATCGCAGGAATTCCCCTCAATTTGAAGCGCCCTAAGCAACGACAATCCCGAACTAGCTCTCGCTCACCCTGGTAAATATTGATCTCAATAGCAGTCTGGTTGTCAACGTGGGTCGTGTAGAGTTCCTTAGCTTCTGTTGGCACGGTCGTGTTGGCCGTGATCAATTTGCTGAAGGTCCCTCCAACCGTTTCGATACCCAACGCTAGGGGGATTACATCTAGCAGCAGGAAGTCTCTTCTTCCGCCTGCGAGTAAGTGCCCCTGGATCCCTGCTCCCAGCGCAACCACCTTGTAGGGGTCAATTGCCACTTGTGGAGCTCGGCCAAAAAACTGTTTCACTTGTAAACGTAATTCTGGAACCACCGTGGAGCCACCAACCAAAACCACCTCATCTAGATCTTCAGCCTTCCAATCTGCTTGATCCAAAGCTTGCTGACAGCGCTTTAGTGTTCGTTGGATCACTGGTGCTAATAGTGGTTGAAGTTCGGTTATTGTGAATGAACCCTGATGAGACCAGGGTTGATCTTGCATTGAAATAGTATACTCTATTTCATTACTCTGGCTCAGGCCGATTTTGATTGTCTCTGCAGTTTGACGTAAAACCTGACGAGCCAGGGGAGAATGAAGCTCTGTGTTTTCAAATTCCTGTTGAATCCGAAGCGTAAGTTCACCAACGATAGCTTGGTCGAAATCATCTCCTCCCAGACGAGTATCGCCATTAGTCGCAACCACTTTGAAGATTTTTCCGGTCAACTCGAGCAGTGAGATATCAAAGGTACCTCCGCCCAGATCATAGACAGCAATTTTCCCATCCTTGCGCTCATCCAACCCGTAGGCAATCGCTGCAGCAGTGGGTTCATTGATAATCCGCACTGCTTCCAGTCCAGCAAGGCGGGCTGCATCCCTGGTGGCTTGTCGTTGAACATCGTCGAAGTAGGCTGGAACCGTGATCACCGCTTTCTGTAAATTCTCGCCAAGGATTGCTTCTGCTCGATACTTGACTGCCTTGAGAATCTCAGCAGAAATTTCTTGTGGTGTAAAAGTCTGTCCGTCTAGGCAGACCAGAGCTTGCCCACGCTCACCGGCTAATAGTTCGTAGGGGAGTTGTGCCTGTTCTTGGGCAGAAATTTCCTTAAGACTACGCCCCATCAAGCGTTTTATCGAGTGCAGTGTTTGCGTGGGATTTTGTAGACTCCTGATCAGCGCCTCTTGGCCCACAAGCCATTTCCCCTCACGCATCGTTAGTACAGAGGGAATGATCGGGGTCTGTCCGGTTTCAGCAATGACCTCCGGGCCTATCTGATCGAAGACGGTTGCGGCAAGACTGTTGGTCGTGCCGAGGTCTATGCCGATGATACGTTCTGTCATGGATCTTTTTCTGAGGATATGGGTGAACAGCTTTCCAGCAATCGTAGTAGATAACGCTCAGCATTCAGCTGTTGCTGGATTTGTTTGCAGAACGAGGTGTCGGGTGTATTTTCTTTCAGTTCTATCAGTTGCTGTTGATAGTTGTGTCGCAGGTCATTCAGGCGTTGTAGAAAATCTGCATGCTTCGCTGCCAGTGCTTGTTGATCCTTAGCTTCCAGCAATTCCTCCAGTTCTTCTTGCAACGCAAACATCTCCTGCAAAAATCCAGTCGGCAGATCGCGCTCATGGGTGGGGGTCTGTGATTGCCATATCCCTGTGAGGTACCGGGCTCGTGCTGTGGGGTCCTGTAAAGTTTGCCATGCCTGATTGAGCCGAGCAGACAAGCTCTCACTGAGTCGGCGCTTGGCAACTGGGGCTGTCGCAAAGAAATCAGGGTGCAGTTCGGTAGCAAGCTCGTGGTAGCTCTGTTCTAGGATTTTTAAGTCCAAATCATAGCGTAGTGGCAGACCAAAAACTGAAAAATAGTCAGCCTTTAAACCGTTGGACTGCAGATGCTGACAGACACTACACCAGAGAGCGCTCCGCAAAGGTGTTTGGCAGTGGGAACAAAAAGGCATTGAGAAAATCAGCGAAGAAATCGGGTGCGGTGAGG
>DPLM01000027.1 GCA_003541985.1 Deltaproteobacteria bacterium
CCAGGCGAGCTGCTCCGAAGGCTGCTCCCAATTCAGCACCACTGTGTCGAATGAGCGGACGCTGCAGCATTGTCGCCAGTATCTGTCCCCAAGCACGACTACGGGCTCCACCACCAATCAAAGAAATCTCACCAATCTCTGCACCAGCTTCAACAAGCACATGCTGGCAATCAGCAAAAGCACAGGACACGCCCTCCAAGACTGCTTGAGTCAAATGTCGAGCATCATGATTGTGAGTCAGCCCGAAGAACACTCCCTGAGCCTGAGAGTCGTTATGTGGAGTTCGCTCTCCAGAAAGATAAGGCAGAAACAATGGTGCACCAGTTTGTACTGGGTCATTTTCCAAGGCGGTCAGCAGATCAGATTCTGTACGCCTAAGTAACTGGCATAACCAACTCAAACAACTGGCCGCACTCAGGATGACTCCCATTTGATGCCATGTCCTAGGTAGACAGTGACAGAAAGCATGGGCACCTTTTTCTGGAGCTGGTAGGAAAGAGGGTGTAACAACAAAGTACACCCCTGAAGTTCCGAGAGACAGAAAAGCAGACCCAGGTCTTACCGCGCCAATCCCAACAGCACTTGCCGCATTATCCCCAGCACCTCCTGCGATCACAGGCTGACCGCTAATGCCCCAGCGTTTTGCCAACTCTGGCAGCAAAAATCCTGAAGATCTAGTTCCTTCAATCAACTGTGGCATGTGATGTCGTGAAAGACCTGTTGCTGACAACATGATGTCTGACCAGTCTCTTTTCTCAACATCCAACCAGAGGGTTCCTGCAGCATCTGACATCTCTGAAACTATTTCACCGCTAAGCCGCAAACGCAGAAAGTCTTTCGGCAGCAAGACTTTGTTCACTTTTTCAAATAATGTCGGTTCTTCTCTCTGCAACCAAAGCAGCTTAGGTGCAGTGAATCCAGGCATTGCCAGATTGCCAGTGATTTGACGTGAATTTGGAATTTGCTGCTCTAAGAATTCACATTCGGTATCAGAACGCCCATCATTCCAAAGGATTGCTGGGCGCAAAACCTGTTGCTGAACATCTAGAAGCGTAGCTCCATGCATCTGCCCAGAGAGGCCAATACCCTTGACCTGAGCTAGTGAATGTCGCTTACAGAGTTCCTCAATTCCTGCTTGAACAGCTTGCCACCAAGCTTCTGGCTCCTGTTCGGACCAAAGTGACTTGGGTCTCTGCACTGTCAAAGCGATACTGGCTTCGGCTAGGACCTGTTGTTCCGAACTGAGCAAGAGGAGTTTGACAGCAGAAGTGCCAAGGTCGATACCGAGGTACATGGTTAACCTCAATGAAGTGGAAAGATGATCGCTGTGAGAATCGTAGGAACGAAAGAAAATAAGGAAAGTTGAGGGGAGACCGTTACGAACTCCCCTCCAAAAAAGATACTTAGAGGCCAACCTTAGTCAGAGCACGCCTTGCATAGACCCGAGACATTGCGCGGCGATAGTCTTCACTGACAGACCAATCGCTAAGCACATCTACACCATTGGTCGCTGTTTCGGCAGCAGCCTTAATACTAGCTGTACTCAGAGCCTGACCTTTGAGGGCTCTTTCAACATTGGTGTCACGGAAGCCAACATGGCCGACACCACTGAAGCCTACACGCACGTCGGAGCAGGCACCTCCAGACTTTCCCACAGCTACCGCACAGCCCACGTAGGGGTAGCGTGAAGCAGGCTGCGCGAATTTCTCGTAACAGGAATTCGCATTCATCGACGTGGTAGGTACCCGAATCTCAACCAGTAGTTCATCTGGTTGGACTGCTGTTTCCCATAAAGCCACAAAGTAGTCTGTTGCCGAAACCACTCGCTGCCCACTGGGACCCTGAATCACCATGCTAGCGTCCAGAGCTAAGATTGGACCAGGATAGTCAGCTGCTGGATCAGAGTGAGCCATCGCACCACCGATTGTTCCTCGATTGCGCACCTGTACATCACCAATCGAAGCAGCAGCATCTCGCAGAGCTGGAGTTTTTGTTGCGATCACATCAGACGATTCAACCATCCAATGTGTAGCCATCGCACCAATAGCAATGTGATCTCCCTTATCCGTGACGTGCTTCAAATCAGCAACACCCCCTAGGTCAATCACTGTAGTGGGAGTGCTCAAGCGTAGTTTCATAGCAGGAACCATACTATGTCCTCCCGCAATAACCTTTGCGTCTTCGCCGTATTGGGCCATCAGCGAAAGTGCGTCGGTAACACTACTTGCCCGATGGTATTCAAAAGCTACAGGAACCATAAATCTCCTAATTCAGGGGAGAGGCAAAAGCCTCCCGAAAGTTTGAGTAATCAGGCGTTAGCGTTTTGAATCGCAGCCCATGCCTTTTGTCAGCAATATTTCCGGATCTCTGATGCCCGGTAGTCGCAGCAGCGCTCACTACTGCGTTGACAATCAACGGAGTCGAACCGATGGCACATGCACCTCTCTATGAACTTTGGCTCCCGAGGGCTTGCATGAAAAGGGAGTAGCATTTTGGGCGGATCTAAGAAGTAGTATTATAAGCTTTTGAGATGAGTCACGGTTTTATATTGGGCAAACCTCAGATTTTGTTAAAAATCTTTTGCCGGTTCCATTATCAAGAGAAAACATGCCCCCGATACCAGGTACACAGTCTATAATTAGGTTAGTATTTTTCCACTTATCGTGCTGGTCGCGTCCAATGTAGAAGGGAATTCCGCCAATTTTGCCTATCATAACATCTCTTTCTCCAACCAGAAAATCTTCTTCAGGAAAGCACATTGGTGAGCTGCCGTCACAACAGCCGCCAGACTGATGAAACAGTAACTTTTGGCCATATTTTTCTTTGAGATGCTCAATGTGATTTAGAGCTTCCTCAGTCGCTCGAACATCCATTTCTTCACCCTTGAATTGAGCCACCCTCTGATCGAAGGTAGCTGTTGGAATTTACTAGAAGAATCCAATTTTATTTGGATCATATGACATCAACACATTTTTAGTCTGCTGATAATGATTCAGCATCATTTTGTGAGTCTCTCTTCCGATGCCAGATTGCTTATACCCACCAAAAGCTGCATGCGCCGAATAATCATGATAGCAATTTACCCAGACTCTTCCAGCCTGTATTGCTTTGCCCATACGAAAGGCCAAATTATTATCTCGAGTCCATACACCTGCTCCAAGGCCGTATAAGGTGTCGTTAGCAATTTCTAATGCCTCAGCTTCATCTTTGAAAGTGGTTACAGAAACAACTGGACCAAAGATTTCTTCTTGGAAGACTCGCATTTGGTTGTTTCCCCTAAACACTGTTGGCTCAATGTAGTATCCATCTTCCAGTCCACCTCCCATTTTTGCTACATCACCACCAGTGAGTACTTCTGCTCCTTCCTCTTTGCCCAACTTAAAGTATGAAATAATCTTCTCCATCTGCTCTGTAGAAACTTGAGCTCCTAACATAGTTGACTTCTGGAGTGGATTCCCTTGCTCTATAGCTCTCACTCTTTCAAGTGCTCTCTCCATAAATCTGTCGTATATAGATTCTTGTATGAGAGCTCTGCTTGGACAGGTACATACTTCACCTTGATTCAGGGCAAACATTGTGAACCCCTCCAGACATTTGTCGAAAAATGCATCATCTTCAGACATTATATCTTCGGCAAAAATGTTTGGAGATTTCCCACCCAACTCTAAGGTCACTGGTATCAAATTTTGTGAAGAGTATTGAAGAATGAGTCGGCCTGTTGTCGTCTCACCCGTAAAAGCTACTTTCGCAACTCGATTTGAGGAGGCCAATGGTTTTCCAGCTTCCAGACCGAAACCACTAACGACATTTAAAACACCAGGAGGCAGTAAATCGGCAATCATTTCCATCAAGACCATGATGGACGCAGGTGTTTGCTCAGCAGACTTAAGAACGACACAATTACCTGCCGCTAGAGCAGGGGCAACTTTCCAGACAGCCATCAGAATCGGAAAGTTCCAAGGAATGATTTGGCCTACCACTCCTAAAGGTTCTTTAAAATGATATGCATAGGTGGTCGCGCTGATTTCGGCAATGGAACCTTCATCAGCTCTTATGCAACCAGCAAAATATCGAAAGTGGTCTACCGCCAGTGCTAAGTCTGCTCCAATTGCCTCTCTAATCGGCTTACCATTGTCGATTGACTCTGCGACAGCCAAACTATTCAAATTCAACTCAATCTTGTCTGCAATTTTGAGTAAGATATTTGATCTTTCAGTAGTGGAAGTGTTTTTCCAACTCTTGAATGCTGAGTGAGCCGCGTCCAGTGCGCTTTCGATATCTTCAGAATTTGATCGGGCAATCTCGTTAATTACTTCGCCAGTTATTGGAGATCGATTTTCGAAATATGCACCCGATTTTGGTTCAACAAACTCACCGTTTATGAAATTTCCATACTTTTGCTTGAAAGGATATTCTACATCAAGATGTTCTGAATTAAGTGCTCTACTCGTTGTAATTGGTGCTCCCATGTTTTCCTCATTAGTTTGTAGATATTTGCTTGAGTTAGATCATTTCTGCTTTTTAGTGGGTCGGTCGGCCCTAAGCGTTAGGGGGAACAATGATCTGGTTCGAATAAGTTTTTTGCAGCCAATCGACGGCGTGCAGATGTTATGAAATCGTTTCACATAAAAATTTCCTCCGTAGCTAGGATTGCGAAGCTGCCCACTGAACTGCTTTGACGATGTTGTCATAACCAGTACAGCGACAAAAGTTTCCTTCAAGTGCATGGCGAATTTCTTGGTCACTTGGATCGGGATTGCGTTGAAGCAACTGCACTGTAGACATTATCATTCCAGGGGTACAGTAACCGCATTGTAGCCCGTGTTTTTCCCGGAAGCCTTCTTGGATCGGATGTAGTGTACCATCGCCTGCAGCCAATCCTTCGATTGTAGTTACTTCTGCTCCCTCGCATTGGACAGCTAGCAGCGAACACGACTTGACAGCATCACCATCAACAATCAGCGTACAAGTTCCACAACTGCTGGTGTCACAACCAATGTGGGTACCTGTGAGTCCAAGATTTTCGCGCAGGAACTGCACGAGTAAAGTGCGGGGTTCTATGTCATGAGAGACTGTCACCCCATTGACAGTCATAGATACCTTCATGCGCTCCTTTTTCAAGAAGAAAGTAGTGTATAGTTCCAATCGCGGAACGAGAAAAACCAAGGCCAACGGTCAAACCGTTTCCTTGAAAGTAAACTTGTGAAAATCTGGTTAAGGTGTCAGATCAGCTCTATTTGGTCACGTGCCGTAGCGTGTATTCTCATCAATGCGCAATTGCCTACCGCGCTGTACTTTGGATAATTGGCGGACTAGCCGACGCAAACTACTCAAATTGTGAGCAGAAGCCAAGATATCAATGTAGGGAAGTGCTGCCTGCATCCCCTGCGTCGATGGACGATAATCTGGGTTGCCCATCAATGGATTTAGCCAGATCACACTACGAGAACGTAATTTCATAATGCGCATACTCTCACCAAGTAATTCCACGTCACCAGTATCCCAACCGTCACTGATTATCAAGACAACCGTACCTTGGTCCAGTAAACTCAGGGCATAGTGCTCTACAAACTCTCCAAAGGATTCACCGATTTTTGTACCACCAGACCAATCAGGTACGCTCTCAGCCATCAAATTGAGCGCTTCCTCCAATTCCCCAGTTTGCAAGAACTCAGTCACTCGATGCAATGAGGTACTGAAAACAAAGGTTTCAATCCGGCGGTATACACTTTGAAAAGCGTACAGAAATTGAATCAAGAAGCGGCTGTAGAGGTCCATCGACTTACTAACATCGCAGAGCAGTACTAGCTTGAGCTTCTGTCTTTTTCTTTCCCGGTGAGCCAAATCAAGCAATTCTCCACCGCGTCGCAAGCTACTTCGCATCGTTCGGCGCAAATCCAAGGGCCCACGCTGTCGGGATGTCTTGGTGCGGCGACTAAAACGTAAGGCCAAGGACTTGCCAATTTCATTGATTAGCCGATCAACCTCGTCCAGATCCTGCGCTAGAAAGTCACTGAAATCCCGTTCTGTCACCACTTCAAAAGGGCTGTAGCCTGCTGCTTCCTGCTCCTCACTAGCTTGATCCACGTTGTTTAACCAATCATTAATCGTCAGGGACTTCTGTTTACGCAGGTGATCATCGATAATGACTGATGGGTCTTCTGCCTCTTCTTGGTCTCGGGAACTTAGTTGATCTACTTTATCCCGTACATACCAGAAATGTCGGAAATGTTCGTCGAAAATTTCCTGTTCTCTTGTACTTTTGGCTAAGGTAGTGCGTAAAGACCAGTAGAAATTTTCTTCTTCCAGCAAATCAATAGCGTCCAAGGCCCGCAGTGCGTCAATCTGTTCAGGTGTACTCACACTCGATCCCTGCCGTCTTAGCCAACGGCAAAAACCAACAACATTGGCGCTGAATTCGCGACGTAGAGCTACATTATCGAAGCGAGTTTCAAGCTTACGTTTGGGGGAAGGAATTTCGATTAGGGAGTTATCGGGGAGCATTGGAATGTGATCAATTCGCAGCCGTTGGAGACTCCTCTGCCGTTTTCATTTCCTTGGCCTGAATACCCAAGCGTCCAAGGAATTCTGTGAGTGACTCCCGTACCTGGCGGACATCGTTGCGGTCCTTGAAGATTAGTCCCAGAGTTTCCTCTACCATGCTTGGCTCAAGATGATCTTGGTGTAAAGCTGCCAAGGCTCTAGCCCAATCTAGAGTCTCAGCTACCCCTGGAATTTTTTCCAGCTTCTGCTGACGAACAAGTTCCATGAAACGGCATATTTGTCCTGCTAGTTCTGTGTCAACATCAGGTACCTTATTGCGAACAATCGAGAGTTCTTTCTCATAGGGTGGGTAATCGATCCAAAGGTAGAAACAGCGTCTGCGCACTGCATCGGAAAGTTCCCGAGTACGATTGCCGGTCAGGATCGCGTAGGGTGGTTTCTCGGCTCGAATACTACCGATTTCTGGAATAGTGATTTGCCACTCGGAGAGTATTTCCAACAGGAAAGCTTCGAACTCTTCGTCAGCCCGATCTAACTCATCAATTAACAAAACTGGGGCCTTTGGGTGGGTCAGCGCCTGCAGCAGCGGCCGTTTGAGCAAGAACTGCTCACCAAAAATAGAGGTTTCCCGATCTTCAAGAGAGCGAGTGCTGTTTTCGTCCAATTTCAAGTGCAGTAACTGTCGCTGATAATTCCACTCGTAGAGCGCCATGTTGGCGTCCAGACCTTCATAGCACTGAAGGCGGATCAGGTCAGTATCCAGTGCTCGTGCCATCACCTTGGCAATCTCCGTTTTACCGACACCCGCCGGACCTTCAATCAGTAAAGGTTTGCGAAGCGTCATGGCTAGGTACACTGACATCACAATGCTTCGATCTGCTATGTAGTCTTGTTCTTCCAGCAGTTTTTGCAGGCGTTGCAGTTGCTCGTGTTGCATCGGCCGTCCTATGTGGGGTTATTGGCCTGTTGGGCGCATTCTTCCAGAGCATTCCAGGCCAAAGCTGCACAGCGAATGCGACTCTTGTGCTTTCGAATAGCCATCAACGGTGGAAGAAATTCTGGCGGAGACTCGGGCAACTCACCCGTCTCCATTGCTTCTCGAAACGCAATGCCAAGATTGTTCGCTTCTTTTAGCGATAATCCCTGTACGCTTTCTCCCATCAGTGAAGCTGAAGCAACGCATATGGAGCAAGCGCGAACCTGATTGCGAGCTTCCTGAATTAAGCGATGAGTTCCCTCTGAAGGATCGCCAACTAGCACAATGGTCAACTCAAGTTCATCTCCACAAAGGGGATTGTGCACGACTGCCTTCAGATCTGCCGGTTCCAGCCGACCTGCAAAACGTTGATGGTGCATATGATCTTTGAGGACATCTCGATAGAGCGATTCGCTCATGAAAAAACCTTTCGTACGTTGGCCAGAGCCAAGACAGCCCTGTCGATTTCTTCTAGTGTGTTGTAGAGCGCCATACTCAAACGAACCGTAGCTCGTGCAGCGAGGCGCTCATGTAGGACCTGTGTACAGTGATGACCGGCTCGCACTGCAATCCCAGTTTCATCAAGGATTTGCGCCACATCGTGAGGATGCACACCCTCTAAATCAAATGAAACCACTCCAGTACGTTTCGAGGCCTGTGATGGGCCATAGACCTTCACATCGGGCTCCTCTGCCAAGCGGTCAAGCGCATGAGCAACTAGCTCCTGCTCGTGCTGCCGAATCTGGGAGACACCCCATTGCTGCACGTATTCGATTGCGGCCTGTAAAGCAACTGCCTCGGCAATTGGAGGCGTACCAGCTTCCAAGCGGGCTGGAATTGCGGCCCAACTAGAACTCTGGCGACCAACCTTGGCGATCATTCCACCCCCACCTTGCCAGGGTGACATCTCATCTAATCGCTGAAAACGCCCACACAGTACCCCAATCCCAGTAGGACCATAGAGTTTGTGACCAGAAAAAGCGAGAAAATCGCAACGCTCGGCCCAGTTGTCCAGTGGTATCCGACCAACAGCTTGCGCTGCATCAACCATTACAGGAACTTCATAACGTTGAGCAAGGTCAAGGATCATTTCCAAAGGATTGATTGTTCCCAGCACATTGGAAACTGCTGTCACAGCCAATAGTCGCGGGCGCTGGGTCAGCAGTTGCTCCAAATGATCCAACTCCAACTCACCTGAATCTGTGATGGAAACATAATCCAATTCAGCTTGTCGCTCCTGCGCAATCAATTGCCAAGGGATTTGGTTGGAATGGTGTTCCATCTCTGTCAGAACAATCCGATCTCCTGCTTGAAGACGTGGTCGCAACCACGCTTGGGCCACTAGATTTATGGACTCAGTCGTGCCTCGGGAGAAAACTACGCATCGGCTATCTTTCACACTGATGAAGTCAGCAACTGCTTGACGTGCCTTTTCATAGGCCTCAGATGCATCTTCTGAGAGTTGATAGACTCCACGGTGAATATTGGCGTTGGAGTGAGTCAAAAATTCCAGCAGGGCATTCAAAACAGGCTGAGGTTTCTGTGTCGTCGCAGCATTATCGAGAAAAACCAACGGGTGACCATGAATCACCCGCTGTAGAATCGGGAAGTCTGAGCGAGCTTCAAATAGGGAACGCACAACGAAATCCACCTTAGATGCTGCACTGTTTGACTTCCATCATCGATAAGCCCGTCCGCTCATGGCGCAGCTTAACCACTTCGGTGATGATGCTCAGGGCAATCTCTTCAGGGGTTCTACCGCCCAGATCCAATCCACAAGGAGCTCGCAGTACATGACGCAAGGCATCTGTATCCATTCCACCTTCCTTGAGATATTCTACTACAAGGCGTGAGCGCTTTGCACTCGCGACCAGACCAATGTAGCGGGGTTTACCACGCAGAGCCGCCTGAATTACCTGCTGATCACCCTTGTGCTGGGTCAATACGATCACGTAGCTGTTCAGTCCAGGATTGATTTTCTGATAATCGGTATCATCAGTGATCAACTGATCAGCAAAGGGAAAATCCTCTCGGGTTGCGCCTGGGCTGTTAACGGTGACTCGAAAGTGCAGTAGGCGTCCAAGCTCCGCTACCAACTCTGCAATCCGGCCTTGTCCCACCAGCATTAACTCTGGTTGGGGCAGGAAAGGCTCAACGTAAACTTCCATCTTACCACCACAAGGCATCCCAACACCAAGCACTTCGTCATCCAGATCGATTTCAATAATTTGTGTCTGACCATCCTGAAGACATTCCAGAGCCGTTTCTCGGACAGCGCTATCTGCACAGCCACCACCAACCCAGCCCAGGATCGACATCCCATCGGCACCGATGATTGACTTTGAGCCTGGCTTGGCTGAAGCCGAACCAACTGTTTTGATTACGGTAGCCGTGGCAAACGCGGCTTCATTTTGCAGCAGTTCGCTAACTTTATCATAGTATTCAGTGGACATAGTTCCTCGGTTGGAAACAGAAGACAGGTTACCAAACAGGCTGGGCACACCAGTCGCCGGTAATTTCCCTGGACAGGGACTTTTCTGCAAAGATGTGGTTTCAGAATGGTTAGTCGACAAAGTAGCGCTCATATTCCTCTGGTGTATCAATATCCCGCAAGACATGATCTGTGCTCATTGAGTGCCGACAGACGCGCTCTTTGTATTGGCGAATCAATCCCCGACAGCCTTCCATCTTTGCATGACTCAACAACTCTTCGCGATAAGAGGCCGAAAAAAGTACCGGATTGCCCGGTTGATCTCCAACCACTGGACGAAGAATGAGTTGAGGATTTTCGACAAGCAGCATCTTGAACTGGCCTATCAATTCCTGATACTCAGCTGTCTCGATGAATGGCAAGTCAGAGAGACAGATCATGAAACCAAGAGCATCCGGTGAGGCAGCTCGAATTCCCGTCCGAATCGAAGTCGTCATTCCCTCAGCATAATTCGGATTTTCTACAAATTGAATCGGGCGGTTAGCTAGGGCTTCTCGAATACGTTCTTTTTCATGTCCCACAACAACTAGTAACTCATCGGGTTTTATTGCAAGAATTTGATCAGCAATGTGGGCCAAGAAGCAAGACTCACGGAAAGGCAACAGTAGCTTGTTGCGCTCCCCCATCCGCCGGGATTCTCCAGCTGCTAGCAAAATTATGCTGAGCATAGGTTACTTCATACCGAACATTCCCTTGAGAGCCGAACCAACCAATTGTAGTCCGTTGACTGGTTCAGGTTCCTCAGCATTCAGTTGGGTCTGCATGACTCGAATTTGGGTTTCCATTCGTTTCACGGTAGCTTCCAGTTCGGTAACTCGACTTTCCAAATCAGGATCAGCGGCACTCGTAGGGGCTGCTGTGTCTACTGCTGGTTGTCTGGTTGTTGCAGACGTCGCTGCCGGGGCTGCTGTGACTGGTGTAGCAGTTGCTGCTGCAGGCTCCCCTCCACCTTCTGCAACTTCCCGGAATTTACTAACAAATTGTTCAATCAACTTATCATTGACCGCTACAATCATTCTGGAACCAAACTGAGCCAACTTTCCTGTAATCGACAATTTGATGCTGCTGGTTACTTCGGTCGCACCATCCACTTCCTTAAGATTGACCATCATTGTCATTGAAGCACTACCCTTACCACCCGTGTCCTTACCAGCACCTTGAAGTACCATTTCCTTGGCCTGAGCATCTAGCTTTTCGAACCGCCCCTCTCCGTTAAACTTACTAGTAACCGGTCCAATCTTGACACTAATTTTCCCCTTAAATTTTTTATCATTTATGATTTCAGTTAGTTGTGCTCCTTGCACGCAAACCACTACACGGCTGGGATCGCTCAGCAGTTCCCATACTTTGTCAACCGGCGCGTTGACGGTAAAGTTTTTATCTGCTGTAACTTCCATTTGCCTCTCCTCTCGGGATAAATGACGTTTCTAATTAATCTCCGAACCGTTTTCTTTCATCATTGATTTGGATCCAAACGAGAGACGGAGCGTCTGAAGGTGGATTGATTAGTCAAACCGGCCACAATAACACAAAAAATTTACAGATTCCTTTTAGTTTTTAAAAAAATTGATCTTCCTATTGCAGCGGCACTTAAAGTGATAAAGTCTGTGACCTAAAAATGAGATTCAAGATCCAGCAAACTTTGAAGATTATGCGCTACCAGGAAAGCCTCTACCTAAGGTAGGGCAGCCTGCATGCCAGCTGTTGCAGGCCCATAACCCTGTATTCCAAGCAGTGGATTGAGCCAGATCACCTTGCGTACCTCATCCCGAAAGCGTTGGAGTTGCTGAGCTAACAAATCGGGGGCATCAGTGTCACAACCATCGCTGAGGATCAGCACGATAGTATTTCTGGAGAGCATTGAGCGGGAATACTCCGTATGAAAATCCTTTAGGCAACTGCCAATTCTTGTTCCACTCGACCAAGCGTCCTCTCGTTCAGCCAGTTGTCGTAGCGAGTCTGGAAAAGCCCGAGTCTTCAGCTTTTCAGAAATTGGTGTCAATCGTGTGCTGAAAAGGAAGCCATCCATCCTCCGAAAATGCTGCTGCAGCGCATGTAGAAAGCGCAAGAAAAACAGGCTATATTGATCCATGGAACTGCTGATATCCAGGAAGACAACCA
>DPLM01000040.1:0-5036 GCA_003541985.1 Deltaproteobacteria bacterium
GTCCCCAAAAAATCATTACCATTGCAATAGCACAACCAGCACCAGTAGTGAATTTTATTTAGCATCATCTTCCAGAGAAGAAACCGTATTCTTTTGGGACTGCTCAGATCATTGGCCATTCAGTGATCCACCATGGAGACCCCAACTAAAGATGCTCAATAAAGTCAAGCAAGTGAGGACTTCCTAGCCTCAGGTTTTCAACCGTTACTAGGCACTTATTGGCAGCGCCAGTGATAGAAAACCCATCAGAAATCCGTAGCGTTGCCAACTCATCAAGTTTGGAGGATTTTTCAAACTAGTCATCAACCCTCAATTGGTTTATTAAAAGGAGTCTGTGTAAATTCATTTTGACTCCCTTTCCGGTCAAGGGTATGCATCGGTAAAGACTTTGAATCATCATGGCAGGAATTCACTGCGGCTTCAATCGCCACTATCGGAAGGGGACGTATCGAACCAACTCGAATCACTCCCTGCCTCTGTCGTCTCGTGCTAGTTTGTGTTCACAACAAATATTCACAGATCCCAACTCGATGGAGAATTCAACCATGCACCTACTGCTCTTCGCCAGTTCTAAGTTACTCATATCGAGCCTAATAGCCTTGCTTGTTGGCACCACTCTGTGTGCCGTAGATTCAAAGGATTTGAAAAAGCTTAAAGAAGGGCAATGCGAAGGCTGTGATCTGAAATTTGCCCAGCTCCAAGGGCTCGAACTACTGGGGGTAAATCTATTTGAAGCCAATCTTCAGAAAGCAAACCTTGTTGGCAGCAAATTGGCTGGAGCTAGACTGCTCTCGGCAAATCTAGTGGATGCAAAGCTGCGAGAAGCTTCGCTTATTCATGCTCAACTAGTCGGTGCAGATTTAGAAGGGGCTGACTTGGATCACGCGGACCTGTTTGAGGCCAATCTGGAAATTGCAAACCTGCAGTGGGCTAACCTTGCAGGAGCCTCACTAGAAAACGCTAATTTAGGGTTGGCCAATCTCTACAAAGCCAATCTTCAGGGAGCCGACCTACGTGGTGCAAATCTCACTGGAGCAATGCTTGGTGAAGCAAACCTGAGTAACGCCAATTTGGAGGGCGCCCGACTGATGGTAGTCAACCTAAGTCGCGCAAATCTCAAAGGCGCAAATCTCAAAGGCACAAAGATCCACGAGGCGATCCTTAGTGGAGCAGATCTGACCGGTGTAGAAATGACTGATGCTCAGATCTGTAGAACCCGAATGCCAGCTGGGAATATGGTTCACAAAGATTGTTGATTAGACACGACAGCAAACGCTTCTGAAAGTGCTAAAAACGATCGCCAGGCATAGTAAAATAAAGGCGAAGTTGGGTGAATTTATTGATGTGTTTGGTGCTTGTGGATTTCGATCAGTTGCTCAATTCCATGTTCATGGAACAGCGCCCCCCGAAAATCGACATTGATGATATAATGATCGTTTGATGTGTGATGGGAGCGTACTACTAAAGCATGAATAGGCGAGCAGGTGACTAACTCCTCTGTATTTGCCTCTGAAGGAGTGTAAAAAGTCATGCTGATTTTCGAATGAGGACTGCAGTGATTGTTCGCAATCATCTTGCACCCTCCCATGCTGATATCGAGTACTTTCACTACTCCCTCATTCTCATTATATAGGAGTGTCGCGGGTAGAACCACTGGATAACGTTTGTGATATCTTCGACAGTCTCCTCGATAGTGCTTGCTGTCAACAAATCTCACTTCGTGGTTTCGCATCTTTTTTATCTCTGGCTGTGGCTATTTAATGAAAGCTTTTTGTACTGATTGAATTTGCGACAGTTCGGGTCTTTTCTTCAATTACTGATGAAGAGATTGCCTCACAATCTTTCGATTGTTGGAGTTAAATTATTATTTTTAACAATCTTGACAGGATAAAGATTATTCTTGCCATTGAACCAACAAATGAGTCAAGTAAATTCGCTCTCTTTGAATTGATACCAAATCACTTTTGATCGGAAATTCTGATCAGTACTTACTTCATTAAAACAAAAGCCAACTACCACAAATCTGTGGGCAAACGACTAGCAGTCTCGTTCAAGAGGTGGGATTATCTTGACCACCGGCTCGGAGTCGAGATAAATCTGAGGCAGGAACCAAAGTCTGCTGAGCAAAGGCCTCTAATTGTTCAAAACTTTGTGAAGATACACGCGCGCAGTATTGGGGGTTTTTCGTCTGAACATGAGCCATTTCCGAATTAGGACGCGTAATCTTAACCTCCACTATCTTCCCAAATTCCATTGAAACCTTATCAACCTCTACACTAGGCTGAGCCAACTCATTCATGAACAGAGACTGCTCCTCCCACTGAATTTTCAGCGGATGCTTAATTTGTCGAGCAGTCCGTGCTGCAAAAGCTAGAAAGCAGGGCAAACCCAACATAGACTCAATCACCAGCGAAGAAGTCCCCAATCCTTCAGGCAATTGCGCAAAATCCATTAGTGCCAGTCCACAACGTAATGGACAATGCGGAATACGACTTTCCTTCCAAAATTGAGGTGTCGGTGTTGGTGCTATCAGCTCGCTTGAGTGCATCAAGCTCAATACAACATCCTCACCGGGCAAACCAAACTTACTCAACCAACTCGCTGCCCAGCCAATTTCTTCTGCATCACTCCAGCAATAACCAGATCCCCGGGCGGCCTTAACTACAAGTTGCTGGAGTTCAGACTGAGAAAACCAGAGGTCACCAGAAGTATAAACATCTTCTGAAACTTGCTGATTCTTAGGAGACATCTGCACGGTTTAATTCATTTGGGTAAGGCTCCCCTTTAAACAAGCTAATTCGCACCCAGCGGTCAGAGCGAGGATCAAAGTGAGTTGCTCCAAAAAAAGCTAGTTTGCTGCGTAAGAGGTCAATGGGCAGCATCTCAGAAGAAATGAGATTATCCTGGATTTCAGCAAAAGGATAATGAGCAGATAGTTGAACACGACGAACAATGGAACGAAACTCAGGATGCACCAACAACAGTTGAGCCACTGGAGTCTCATCAAACCACTCTCTGAGCAAATCTTGGAGTTCAGTTACTTGGCGACCAATGTCCAGGGGCTGCTCACGTTCAGCACCAAGTTCGCTGTGTCGTTCACCAAGGCGAGGTTCTAGTTTTTCTTCTGACACATACCAAAAGCGAGCGCATTGTTCTGGTTGCTGATAATCAGTTCCCAAAGCCCAGACAAAGTTACTGTGCAAATGCCTACTCAACTCACCAATCAATTGACTGCCATCGAGCCTAAAAGTCACTTCTTCGTCTGTGGCCATCTGATCTCCTAAATCATCAATCAACTCACCATGCGGCTCTAATAAGAGAGCTGCCAACGCCTCCTGTGCTTCCAGCGGCAGTTCAAGCTGACTCCAATACCAGAGTGCGTCCCATGGGAATTTTTGCGCTGTATTCCACTCTTCATGAACAAATGTATGCAGCTGCCTCAAACCTTCCCGCAGTTCCTTCAACTTGACTACCTGAAGTGGATGCTCACTCTGCCACTGATTTGCGTTTTCCTGTGTTGCTCTGAGTACTTCACAAAATTGATCAAGTGTTTCTGAAGTTAACTTTGGTTGGGAGCGTACCCGCGCAAGCGCTTCTTCACGAGCAGCAAACCAGTGATGAATCAGCACCGGATGACGTACCAAGAAGGGAGCCATGCCTAAGCCAGTCGAGTTGCCCACTCCCAACAAACTTCGTAATGCAGGATCAAGCTTCACCGCTTGTGCACCTCCTAACTCTGCTGCCAGATGTTCGACAAGATCTACCGTGAACGCTCGGGTCAGCCAGACAGAGAGCATCTCTGCTTGAAACGGTGCTAGCATCTCTGGCCGATCTTCCAAGACACTCCTATCGGCTGCACCAAATTTGCCAGTCCCGTAGACCGCAGTAGTACGCATCAGGTAACCCGTGTGCTCCAAGCGACTTCGCTCAGGCTGACGTCCCTGAGCTAACTCTTTGACTACATATTCAAAGAGTCGTACGGAACGATTGGCCCGACTTAGCGATAGCTCCTTTGCTGAAATACGTCCTGCTTCTTGAAAAGGGACATTTTGTTCCAGCCGTCCAATATCAGCAGTGCTAGGAGTACCATCAAATAGAGTGAACGTAGCATCCCAAGCAGTTGCAAGCACCCTGTCTGAGCGCATCTCCTCTGGAAGATCATGGGAGAAAGCGACCAGGCTATAGCAGCGATCGGGGCCTTTAGCTTGGTAAACGGCATGACCAACCCCTCGCTGGTTAAGCTGCCAGACTGGACGGTCAAAGCTCCAATTTTCTTTCTTAAGACGCCGCAGCAGTTGTCGTAGAAAGGAGAGGCGTGTTGGGTGACTGCAGCCCATTCGAGCAACTCGCATCACCTGTCTGGGAGAGCGATAGAACCTAGCTGGAATTGGTTGCTCGTTAGGCCTCATGTGATGTCTTCCACCCTTGCCGAGAAGCTTTCCGCAAAAAACCTGGCCCAGTTATTCCCCAGAATGCCAGCGACTTCCTCTTTTGCAAAGCCTACCTCACGCAAGCTATCTGCCAGGCTGCCAAAAGCGCGGTGATCTGGATACCAATCTGGCATCGGCGGGAACCCAGGGACTTTTGCACTTCCTTCTCCGTAATCCATTGATTTAGTCCAGCGTCCGTTACGCATCCACTCCACAATCTCGTCCGGTTGATCCTGACAGAGGTCCGAACCTATCCCTATTTGAGTCACTCCCACCAACTCGGCGGTCTGGGCCACCATCTCGCAGAAGGATCTTCTAGTACAGTTGGTCCCTTCTTTCAAATGATGTGGATAAAGTGAAAAGCCAAGCATTCCGCCGGACTCGCCAAGAGTACGAAATACCTGATTGGACTTGTTGCGTAGTGCAGGATGCCAGAGGAAAGGATTGGCGTGCGTAATGGCAATTGGTCGGCTTGAAAGTTCAATCGCTTCCAGAGTTGAACGCTCCGCGGAGTGACTCATGTCTATCACCAAACCTACCCGGTTCATCTCCTTGATCACTTCACGTCCCATACGTGTCAAACCTGGATCTTCCTTCTCATAGCAA
>DPLM01000040.1:5424-8851 GCA_003541985.1 Deltaproteobacteria bacterium
AAGCGATGAAGAATCTCCACCAGCCCAATGTCGTCTTCCATGCAACTTGGATTCTGTGACCCAAAGAAGATCGCTGTCCGACCACTCAGTTGAGCTTGTTCCAAATCGCTGGCGTCAAATCCCTGGAAAATTAAATTTGGGAACCGCTCAAACCATCTATTCCACTTTTCCATCACAAGCACGGTTTCCCGAAAATTTTCGTGGTAGGTGATTGTCACGTGGACCCCATCCAACTTACCTTCACGGAGTTGACAAAAGATTTTCTCGGACCAGTCAGCATACTGCAGGGCATCGATGCAAAAGTTCATACGTACCTTTTCTTATCAGCTGCTATCAGAGTGTCTTATTAGCAAAGTGCAGGTGTAACAGGAAATTTCATCAAATGCCACCCCTTGTCCAAATCTATATAGATTCATTTCACCGTTTTATTAATTGGAATTCATTGACGGTTCTGCTCTCCTCAGTCATCATCATGAAAAATAAACCAAACTCATTTAGCTGACTTGCAAGATTCAAAGGTAAGGAGGTGTGCCAATGTTCATACACGGCAGTTGGCAGTACAGAATTCACTCAATGATACTAGTTTGCTTTGGCATCATCAGTATCAATCTGGGAGCTTGCCAGAGCAGCTTCCTTCAACAACCCCTAGCCCTGGATCAAGACGATCTCGTGAAGTTGATGGAGAACAAAGACTGCCTAGGCTGTAACCTAGTTGGAGCCGATCTTAGTGGAATGAGTCTCGAAGGAAGTGACCTCAGCTTTTCCAATCTCCAAGGAGCTCGACTACGTGGAGCCAACCTACGACGTGCCCGACTACGTGGAGCCAAGTTAACGGAGGCGGATTTCAGTGGCGCAGACCTGTTGGACGCCAACCTGGAAGAAACAGATTTGGAGAGTGCTCTGCTGAACGGAGCCAAGCTGCGTGGTGTAGAATTATGGAACTCGAACCTGAGAAGCGCCAAGCTGCGTGGCACTTCTCTCGAGGAAGCAAGCTTGCGAGATACTCGCATGGAAGGCGCCGATCTCAGCGGAGCCATCTTGCTTGAAGCCAATTTGGATGAAGCCAATTTAACCGAAGTGAACCTCAACGCAGCCGACCTCCGTGGAGTCAAGATGCGTCGTACTAATCTGACCAACGTCAAGATGGAAGGAACCGATTTGAACTATGCAAAGCTCTGCGGAACGATTCTACCAGATGGCGAGGTAACGGTTCGGGATTGCTGAAAAGAAAAAAAGTTGGAAGAGATTGGGGGAGATGACTGAAAATCCCCCTCGGGATAACACTAAAATTCCGCTTTTTCCTGGAGAAATCGGCGAGTTGGGCAACTATGGAAAGTCAATGCAATTAACGTAGTATGTTGTCGTTACAGGCCAATCACTGAAGACTCTGAGTACTCCAACCTACTGTGCGAGTACTTATAACATATGCATCACGTCCCCATCATTAATGATTGCTTCCTTAACCGTTTGATAGTAATACCCACCTCCTCCAGTCAACGGACCTGAGCGCTCCAGTGTCCAGGTAATCAAATCAATTCCTGCCTGCCGGGCTTGACGTGCATACGCCGAGGTCACAATATCCCCACCTTCAACATCCAGCAGAACGTAAATAGGTGGAACTAGTATACGTACTCCCTGCTTTGCCAGCTCCTGCATATCTTCCAGCGATGAGCGAAAGTCAGGACCATAGGTCCAAACATCCAGATAGACTGCCTGCTTGCCAAATTCTGGTTCCTGATCAACCCAGTAGAGGACATCATCCAAACTAAAGGACTGGGGGTAGACGTCATTAGGTGCGACTCCGGCATCCTTGTATTCTTCAACCAGCTTTTGGGCTATCAATTCTGTCACAAAAAAAGCTTAGAGAATCAACGCAAGGTTATTAGTTTCGTTTGTGTGGACAAACAGCATCTCCTCATACTCGACAAAAAACCTTGGTTCGATATCAAAAATCTGAAAATGTAAATTTTCTTAAATTGTTGATTACTTCACAAATGGGATGGGTTTAGGGTTGATATTTCAAAATTAACTGCTAGCAAAGCAATAAATCAAACCAATGATAAACTATAAGATACAGAGGAGATTGCAATTTTACAAAAACAAATCTGAGTTACAATAATACTACCTATTATTGATACCGATTATTTACTGGTATTTAATTTTATTTATAAATTTAATATAGTGAATAATTATACCCCAATATTCTAAATAATTACTTTTAAATTTGTTCTATTTAATCTTTTTAAACTCGACGAAAATCTATTTAGTATTAAGAATGAATAAAACAATAAATCAGATTTTATTTTTCTTTCTTCTTACCATGCTAATTGGGTGTAGTATAAGTGACGAAAGTAATGTTGAAAGTGGGAGTGCAGCAAAATCTTATAACCTCAATGACAAGAAGAGTTACTTTAACGGTAAACTTGTAAAAAAGGGAATCTGTATAAATTATGTAATTCAAGTAAACGATATTAATTTTCCACAAGAATTGATTGAAAATAAATGGACTGATGAGTCTTCAAATATTTTATATAAAAATGTTTTCACCTTGGAAAATGTTTGTGATTTTCCAGAAAATATAGATGAAGGCTATTCATTTAAATTTAAAATTGGGAATAACCCAAAAAAATATTGTGCTGTTTGCAAAGCTTATACACCAGTACCAGCAAAACACATCAAAATTTTAATCATTGATAATTAATGATATTTAAAATTTGAATTTTCCACTTCTAAACAATTTGAAATGATTTAGCGCAATTGAGCAATTTGAATAAATGAGAGTACTCAAACTCTAAGCGCAATAAACAACAAGTACTTCAGAGAAAAGAGAGGGCTAGACCTCATGGCCACAATTTCTATCTCTCAGATGCTAAGAACTATACAGTAAGTTTCTTAAATTTTATTTGCCCAACTGATTGTATACACAATCATCCTACTACCTTCTTCTCTTCTCAAACATTCTTCGCTTTTCTAACTCTTCATAAAGCATTGTAATCTGCTCTTTCAGCTTCTTGATTTTCTTGTCCTTGGCTTTGAGTTCATTATCCTTCTCTTGCAGCGTGGAAGACATTCAGAAGCTGAAGTGAGATAACCCGGAGGTCAATTTACCATTGGAAAATTTAGATATTTAGGTTTCTCTTTCTTTGTTCTTTTATCTCTGTCGAATAGTTCTTCTTTCGCTTTATCTCAAAGTGTTTGAAAACGCTATCACTTATAGTTTCCTCTCTATCAAGATGTCAGAGTTTTTGCACACCACTTCTTTGTTTCTCTCTTGAGGAGAAGGTTACCGCAGGTCTGATAACAGCATTCCTTCGGGTTACTAATTTTGATCATCCTTCATTGTTTTCACTAGCCTCTAACACGTTAGCATTGATGTTGTCATAACCTTACCCAAAAGTCGGTAAATCTCTTCCTTTGAAAGCCAGAT
>DPLM01000040.1:9246-9755 GCA_003541985.1 Deltaproteobacteria bacterium
CAGCAACTCTGAAGCTTTCTTGTAGGGAAAGGGTAGCTCCGATTGGTCCTCAAAAACCGCCAAAGTGTCGTCTTTTCCTTCGAAGACAAAGTCTCCAACAATCGAATAATAGGTCTTCTATACAAGCAATTGTCCGTCTACATCCCAGGCTTAGAAACACAGACCATTTTCGTGGAGAGGAAGGGTCTGCTGGCGGTGAAAGATGAGGTCCTGCTTTTCATGAAACGAGATTGGATACTGTTGATTCAAGTGGACTAACTGCTGTGTCTGGATTTGCTGGAGACGGGGGGGTATCTTGGCAATTTCTACAATTTCAGGCTGCTCTCCTTCCAATCCTAGAAGGATGGCTTTTTCGCTGCAATGGCCCTTTCCGGTCAGAACCGTAGAAATCTACTTGGATTCTGTTGACTAGTTAGAGAGGCAAGTGCTGAAGAAAGAGGACTGCCGCCCTCATCAGACCTGCTGTGCGGGAACTGGAGGCGATAATCCCAATCTTGAAGAGATCAAAG
>DPLM01000415.1 GCA_003541985.1 Deltaproteobacteria bacterium
AGGTAAGTCTGACAATCTCTTGAGAACAGTGAATGCAGACGCTCTATAAAGAAATGTTGTTGTACTTCTTCTGATAATCTTTTAGCAGATACAACTACTTTTTGAAGTCTAGCAGGATCATAAAGTAGTTTTACCTCACAATTTAAAACTGTTTGCAGACTCTCTTCCACCCCAATACGATATCTTTCAAGAGCGCGAAGTTCGACAGAACTGGAAGCAAATTCATCTAGTTGACGAATGACTGCCAAAGAATTACAGCTTTTTTGAATTCTTGGGATTATACCCTGTGTGGCTTGTTGGGGAAGATCGTAGGTCGCAATGAGTCGAAGAGCACTCTGCAGATCATAGAGTTGCAAAGCATGTGTGAAGGCATGGTGATGAAGGGTGAGGGCAGTTGAATCTTTCCGATGAGTTGGAAAATCGCGTTCAAGAGTAAGCTTGAGCCTTTGGGCAAAGTTTTGTGAAGCTGGATCATACCTTGATTCTAAATCACTGGATATTTTGTTTATTCGATTCTGCCATTGTTGATGATCCATTTTCGCCTCAATGCTTGGACAGAAGGAACATCAAAGTGATCTGAATTTCTCCATCAATTGATCCACTCCTGCACTTTGTTTTTGTTTGTATTTCGATTGGGCAGACTTATTCTTCTTCTGTGGTAGAGACCTCGATTGATTCAAATCCAAATTTTTGGAATCTGGATTGCGCATACTTAGGGCAATTCTTTTCCGTTGGGTATCAACCTCTAAAACCCAAACTTCCAGATGTTGCCCCACAGCACAAGCTTCAAGAGGATCGTGTATAAATTGTGTAGACATCTGTGAGATATGAACCAATCCATCCTGGTGCACACCAATATCTACAAATGCCCCGAAGTGAGTGATATTTGTGACTACTCCTTGAAGATGCATCCCAACCTTGAGATCTTTCATGTCTTGTACGGCTTCATTGAATCTCGCTTCTTGATGTTCATCTCGAGGGTCTCGTCCAGGTTTTTTCAATTCATCAAAAATATCACTAAGTGTGTAACTGCCTATTTCTTCAGATACGAAATCTTTTAACTGGATTTTTTGAAGGGCGTCCTGGTTACCAATCAGATCCGCAACCAAGAGATCCTGACTGGCTGCCATCTGCTCAACAATGCTATAGCGCTCAGGATGAACTGCTGACTGGTCCAGAGGGTGTTCGGCATTTCGAATTCTTAAAAAACCAGCTGCTTGCTCAAAAGCTTTTTTTCCAAAGCCAGTCACCTTCATCAATTCCTGACGTGACCTGAACGGGCCGTTTTCATCTCGGTGCGAAACAATTCGTGAAGCTAGAGACTTCGTGACCCCTGAGACATAGCTGAGAAGAGCTGCTGATGCCTGATTCAATTCCACCCCTACTTGGTTCACACAAGACTCTACAGTGCGATCCAGAGACTGCTTTAACTCCTTTTGATTGACATCATGTTGGTACTGTCCAACACCAATAGATTTTGGATCTATCTTGACCAACTCCGCTAACGGATCTTGATAGCGCCTAGCTATCGAAACCGCACCTCTGACGGTTAAATCCAGATTGGGAAATTCCTGACGAGCGATTTCTGATGCCGAGTAAACAGAAGCTCCTGATTCATTCACAACCAAATATCTGACTTTCAACTGTAAGTCTTTGATAAGTCCTCTTAGAAACTGGGACACCTCTCTCGAACCTGTTCCATTCCCAACCGCAACAATTTCAACTTGGTATCGTTTAATTAAGCCCAGCAGTGTTCGTCTTGATGTCTCTACTTGCCGTTGTGGTTCTACTGGGTAGATGACTCCGTGTTCGTGCAAGCGTCCTGTGTGGTCTATAACCACCCACTTTGTTCCAGTTCGAAAGCCTGGATCCAGACCAATTACAACTCTTGAACCCCCAGGGGATTGCATGAGTAGCTGACGAAGGTTTTTGGAAAACAATCCAATAGAACTTTTATCTGCTTGCTGCTTCAATTCTTGCCGGATTTCTGTCTCAATTGACGGTGCTAGCAAGCGATCATATGCATCTGAAAGCGCTACGTGAAGCTCTTGTTGAAAATCTACATTTGCTTTGGCCATCCAGATTTCTCGGAGCATAGATTCTGCTAGTCCTTCACGAATCTGAATCCTCGCCTGTAGGATTTCTTCCTTTTCTCCACGTCTGATCGCCAAGTATCGATGGGGTTGGATCTTGCTAATATTTTCACTGAACTCATAGTACATTTCAAATTTCGAAGTAGTCTCCTTAAACTCTGGTTTGACCTCTGAAACAAATTTACCTTGCTGAAAAGTCAATTGACGAATTGATGCTCGTGTCTGAGCATCTTCAGCCACTTTTTCAGCACAAATATCCTGAACTCCCCCCCAAATTTCATCAGTTTGCAGGGGTGAGGACAATCCTGCTTGGAACTCATCCAGCCAAGCATTTATCTGATTCCTATCTCCTTGTTCTTCCAAAACCAATTGAGCAAGAGGTTCCAAGCCCTTTTCACGGGCAATCATTGCGCGAGTCCGACGCTTAGGTTTATAGGGTATGTAAAGATCCTCCAATTCCTGCTTTGTCTTGACTTCATTAATTTTTTTTTCCAGCCCCTCAGTAAGCTTTTCCTGCTCCCTAATACTATTGAGGATCGTTTCTTTTCGATCTTCGAGTTCTTTGAGATAATCGTATCGATCGATTAAGTTAGCAATTTGAACTTCATCCAAATTCCCTGTCTGCTCTTTTCTGTAGCGAGCAACAAACGGAATAGTGTTATCGGCCAGTAGGAGATTCAGTGTGTTTCGAATTTGATGGGATTGGTGATCAAATTCAGTCTGAAGAATGTGTAGCAGTTTGAGATTCGGATTGGAAGATTTGCCGTCCATGAAGTTTCACTAAGTTTGATTTTCGAGTAACAGTTGAATTAGACGAATGGGAGTCCATTGGTCGGACTCCCCAATAAAATTAACTATGATACGATGACGAAGCACCGAAGGAGCCACATAACAGACATTCTTTTTGCCAACCACGGGATCTCCCTGTAATAAGGCATGGGCCCTAGCAGCTCGAACCAGATTTTGTGAAGCTCGGACTCCCGCACCCCATTCAACATATTTTCTGATGGGTTCAACCGAACTGTCTTTGGGCCTTGTGGCCCGCACAAGCTGTACGATCCAATCGATGACATGAGGAGCTATCGGGACTTCATCTACAAGCTGCTGAATTTTCATCAAATCGCTTCCATCAAAGAAAGCGTCTACTTCTTGGGACTTAGATTGTGATTGGACTGCGATCTCTGCTTCTTCCTTTGCGCTTGGATACTCCATTTCGACATTGAACAAAAAGCGGTCAAGTTGGGCCTCTGGAAGCGGATATGTTCCCTCGGAGTCAATTGGATTTTGGGTCGCAAAAACAATGAACGGTTGAGTGAGTTGGTACGTCTTACCTGCAACAGTTACTTGCTTTTCCTGCATGGCTT
>DPLM01000080.1:0-347 GCA_003541985.1 Deltaproteobacteria bacterium
AGAGAGGATGTAAGTTTTATAAAACCTTACATTGACAGTTTTGTTGAAAATAAAAATAGACTAAAAATCAGATATTTAGTTGGATAATAGCATAGCTTTTTACCGAATGTTATTATCTATTGATTGATGCTCAAAAACAATTGCCATTAGTAAAAATTAAAGGAAATTTAATACTAGGAAATGATTGGATTATGTAGGCCCAATCATTGACTTCGTTTGAGTGTGCGATGAATAAAGGGATGAGTACCCTAGATTCTGAGGAAATTCTTATAAAGAATTGCTGAAGACGGAAAAAATTCTGCATCTAGCAAGGCTAAAAAGATTGTGGAATCATTGAGCAATTAAAG
>DPLM01000080.1:686-1410 GCA_003541985.1 Deltaproteobacteria bacterium
TTTTTTTACCGTCTATATTGTTTTGAGACAGGTAAACGGGGTATCGGAGAAACTAATCTCATAGTGAGGGTGTAGATTTTGGCAAAAATCGTTGTGGACGCATTGATTCGACAGTATAAGCTAGGTCTAGCAATTTCTGATCTGCCCAAGGTTCAGCAAGTAGTTCCAAGCCAACCGGTAATTCTCCATAAAAACCAGCTGGGACGGAAATAGCAGGCACTCCAGAACAGGCAGACAAGCGACAATTGGTTCCCATTTGATCTTCCCCAATCGGGGCAGCTACGCGGCGAATCGATGGATATGCCAGCGCATCCAAGTTGTTTTCTGCAAGCAGACGAAGGAGGGCTCTGCGTACGACTTTTCGTTGTGCCATTTCTCGGAAATAGGTTCCCTCGTCCTCGCTGCTCATGGTTACACACTTTTGCGTTCGAAGATCTACCTTGGGGTGATGTTTCTTTGGGGCGAGAAGTTCATCCAAATCAGCAAAACCCAACTCAGGATTTGCCCCCAGATAAGCGTTTACATCCTGCTTGAAGTCATAGGCTGAAACAAAATAGCCTTCGAGCGGCCGATCCAGGGAATTTTCCAGCTCGGCTGATTCTAACTCCTTAATCTCCCAACTGGCTTTTTCAGACATCGCGGTTAAGGTGTCACGGATAACCCCAGCAACGGCTTCATCGCCTTCTTCTCTCTCCATCCAATCGCTTAGTAACCCAATACGAAC
>DPLM01000080.1:1706-2114 GCA_003541985.1 Deltaproteobacteria bacterium
TCTCCATCCAATCGCTTAATAACCCAATACGAACCTTCGTGCGCGTTTGAAGATTCGCCAGAAACTGAAAGTTATGCCCAAAGCTCTCAGCAGTTTGAGCATCTTTAGCATCGTAGCCAATCATCTGATCCAGCATAATGGCTAGGTCTCGAACTGATTTGGTGAGTGGTCCTCCAATATCTTGCGTCGAAGATAGTGGAAAAATCCCCCGTCGGCTCATCAGGCCTTGTGTGCCACGTAGTCCGACAAGATTGTTCTGAGCAGCAGGAATACGGATCGAACCACAGGTGTTACTCCCCAATCCAGTGACTGCAAAATTGGCTGCAACGGCTGCCCCGGTACCTCCGCTGGAGCCACCAGGGTTTCTTTTTGGGTCGTAGGGATTGCGGGTAAATCCGTGAATTGAGC
>DPLM01000080.1:2519-5312 GCA_003541985.1 Deltaproteobacteria bacterium
CAGTTTAGAGACGAGGTAGGCATCCCGATCGGGAGCAAAGCCTTTGAAAAGTACTGAGCCAACAGTGGTAGGCATGCCCCTAGTCTCATAGTTGTCTTTTACCAGAATGGGGATGCCATGAAGCATGGATCGAGCTCCTCGTCGACTACGCTCATCATCCAGTGCTGCGGCTTGTTGCTGCACATCATCATTGAGTACCCGGATGCTGTTGAGTCCGGGTCCTTGTTGATCATAGGCTGCAATTCGATCCAGGTAGAATTGGGTCAGCCGAACGGCTGTCAGGCTTCCGGAGCTCATCGCCTGCTGAATGTTTTCGATAGATGCCTCTAGCAAATTCATTGGATTTATCTCACACTTTGCTTTTGAAATGCTTGAAAAAATTCACGCCTGTGCCAACTTCCAAAGAAAATCAGTTTTTGGCGCTGTTTCATTGATCGAGCGCAGTCAAAATTACACTTCAGCAGTCGGTCGCACCTTTGCGTCGGATAATAAGTGAAACATCCTTTGCTCTGCTTCTTCTGGTTTCTTTGCGAAAATAGAGTTTGCTACATCCTGATGTAGAGAAAGAGAGGCTTTATTTTGCCTTTCATCTCGATTGGCAAGACGAATCGAACTAAGTAGTGATGTGAAAATGATACCATCCATCGCGCTAAAAAACTTGTTGTATGTGGCCAGCAAAATAAGACGATCAAAGTTAGCGTCTGCTTCTACAAAAACCTTAGCTGAATCGACGGTTTCGCTCATCTTATGAATTGCCTCCTCAATACTTTTGTAATCTTCTGCCGTTCCGTTTCTCGCGGATAGCTGGGCTGCTTTTGGTTCAATCACTAACCTGAATTTATGAAGTTGCATCAAGAATTTTCGATTTGGAGGTGCTGACTGATGCCATGCGCCGATTTCTGACTTTGGTTCCTATTTCTCGCCGCACTGCTGGTAACCCCTTTCCTACAAGAATTTTCACTGCTTCTCGTATCGCAGAGCGACTCACTCGGTATTTCTCTGCCAGAGTCATCTCATCTTCAAGACAGGTACCCTGTGGATAGAGTCCTGCAACAGTTCTACGTCCAAGTTCACAGGCAATTTGGGTTGCTAGACTATGCGTCAGGCCATTCGTCTGAGTCAGGTTTTAGAACAGTATTTCGTTCATTCATTTTCAATTGAAAAGAGTCCAATGCTCAAAGAGTTTTAGGTTTTAGGATTCATAGCGGGGTTTGAACCTGCTTAGAAGACTTTGATTGTCTGTCCCATCGATAAAAATTCCCTAAATCTTCTGTGAAAACATTTTTTCAGTGTTCGGTGGTTCATTTCAGAATCAATCAAATTGATACATGAACATAATTTATCTTTTGAACAGGAGGGGTAGTCCCCAATAATCTGTTGTAAGTGAAACTTCATCATTTTTTATTACAAGTATTGTTTTATTAAAAATCATATGTTTAATAGGCAAACAAATAAGGTAATCGATGCTTTGAACCATGTTTAGAAGCTAAGAACCTGAGTAGAACAAGAGGGCTAATTCATGAAAATTAAGGAAGTCAAGAGTCATATTCTCCAGTACGACCTCAAGGAAGAATTAGGTTATTCCCAGCAGTATTATCAGAAAAGGACTGGGCATCTAGTAGAGGTAGTTACTGACGAAGGGATAACGGGGTGGGGCGAGTGTTTTGGTCCGGGGAATGTAGCTATTGCTAATAAGGTGATTGTCGAGCGCGTAATTCAGCCAATGATCTTAGGCGAAGATCCTCTGAATCGTGATGTACTCTGGCACAGGGTCTACAACCTCTTGCGTGATCATGGACAGAAAGGGATGCCAATTCAGGCACTTTCTGGGGTAGACATTGCGCTATGGGACATCTTAGGCAAAGTCACTGGCCTGTCAATTTCAAAGTTGATTGGTGGAAGATTCCGAGAAAAGGTGCCAGTTTATGGCTATGGAATGATGCTTCGCCGTGAAAAATTACTGGTACTTAAGGATATTTTTGAAGATGAGGCTGCTGCAATCAAGTCTGCAGGATTTGTCGCGACAAAGATGAAGGTAGGGTTAGGGCCCAAACAGGATGTGCAGCTTGCAGAAGCGGTTCGACGAGGTGTTGGTGATGATTTCCCATTCATGGTGGATGCGAACCATTGCTACACTGTAGACCAAGCGCTCTATGTGGGCCGGGCATTGGAGGAGCTAGAAGCGTATTGGTTTGAAGAGCCTGTTGCACCAGAAGATTTAGTGGGTTACCAAGAATTGCGCACCCAATTGAAAATCAACATTGCTGGAGGTGAAGCAGAATTCACCCGTTGGGGTTGGCGTAATCTCCTGGAGAAGCGTTGTCTAGACATTGCTCAACCGGAAGTGTGTGCACTCGGAGGAATCTCAGAGTATTTGCGGGTACTGGCTCTAGCTCAGGCTCATTTCACACAGGTGATTAATCATGTATGGGGCTCAGCCGTCGCAGTTGCAACAAATCTACAGTTGTTGGCTGCCCTTCCACCTCTTCCGGGTGGAATTCATCCGCAGGAACCGATGTTGGAGTTTGATACGACAGACAACAAGTTCCGCGATGATTTGCTGACTGAACCGCTGAATATTCAGCGCCAGGTCGCAAAAAGTGGTGGTCATGTTGGGGTTCCAGATGTTCCAGGGCATGGAGCAGAACCGAATCGTGAATTCTTGGAGCACTTCGCATTGGAAGTTTAGTCTATTTTGATCCAGACGGGCAGCCACAAGAACAAAAGGCAGAGTTGGTGATAATGGTATGCAGTGGGGTAGGGACTCCGAGGATTATGCCCAACTCTAATTCC
>DPLM01000025.1 GCA_003541985.1 Deltaproteobacteria bacterium
CACTCTAATAGTTTATACTGTTGGTATTCCGCTTCAATTTCAGGATCAGTGGTACAAGTTGGAAGATATTGATGGCGAGTCGATCGAAACAATATATACTGATCAAATGAATGCGGATCAACATAATCCTATTCAAAGGTGGTTTAGGGGAACTAGTACTGACCCAAACAGCCGTTCTTTATCTAATTTTGTGAGATTTGATAATGTTCAGCCTAGTGAGGGAGTTGTTCGTTTCTCATGGGGGACGAATACTGCTGGATTCGATAGAGGTGTTGCGGTTAATGCAGTTCAACTCATACTCAATAATCCTCCATTAGAAATTGAACCTCCATCGATAGTTGCGAACCCTGAACCCACTTGGGCACAGGATGGAAGTGCCGCTAAACTCAGTGTTTCAGCAAAAGGTGAAGGTCTTACATATCAGTGGCTGAAGAACGGATCTGCAATTCCAGATGGAGGAAAAGTATCCGGGGCAACTACAGATACATTAACGATTAATGGTCTCACAGAAGATGAGGTCGGGTTTTACAATTTGGCCATATTTAATGAAGCTGGTAGCGTTATAACAGGAAAAGCAAAGCTCTCTTTAATAAGTAGCGATGCGAAGATGACTGATGATTTGGTGACTCATATTAAATTCGACGAATCTAATGGTAGTTCTGCATCTAATTCTGGATCTGATTCATTCCCGGTCGATTTGTTTGATGATTATGGAGATCCAAATGAAGAGCCGACCGGCTCAGAAGGGCTAATCGGAAATTCCATTACTGTTAATGGGCCAGATCAGGAAAATTATGCATTTGGTTTGATTTCCAATTATACAAAAATAACTGACGAAGGTTCTGTATCTGTATGGTTTAATACATCTGGACTGGATTCAAATGCAGTGATTCTTAGAAATGGATCTGTTTTAAATCGAGAATCTGAAAATCAATTCGAAATTGGACTTAATCTTAATGACGAAGGTGACGCTTTCTTGGTAGCAGCTGTTACTGCCGGGCCTAATGTGATTCGTCTTTCTAACAGTGAACCTATCGAGTTAGAGGAGTGGAATCATGCAGGACTCACGATTGATGGTGGTCAAATTCGACTCTATCAAAATGGAAATGTTGTCGCGGTAACCGACTACTTAGATAGGTTCAATACTTCTACTGAAAGTTGGATTGGTATTGGAGCAAGTGTAGTATTTCAAACTGGCGAGTTCGAAGAAGATCCTGATTTGTTCTTAATGGATGAAGCTAATCCATTAGCTTTCTCTGGGTCAATTGATGACTTGGCAATTTGGACGGCAGCAAGAAGCGCTGCTGATATGAAAAGCATTTTTGAACAAGGTCAGAAAGGTGTTGATGCATCTAGTGTTGCAGTTTCAATACCTGATTTCGTCGAGCCTAGTGATATTGATGTGACTGAGCCGTCAATCTCTGTTACGCGCAATGCTGATGGATCTCTGACAGTTGAATTCGAGGGAACATTACAAACAGCTCCGACTGTCAATGGACCATGGACGGATGTTGATGCAACTAGTCCAGTTAATTGGTCTAGTGACCAAGCTGCTGGTTTTGCGAGATCCAAAAAATAATTTTGGGCATTTAAAAAAATCGAGAACACACAATAGGGGCCGGGCATTTTGCCCGGCCTCTTTTTTTTAAAATTACCTCAGCATACTTGCCAAACTCACTTGCCAACTTAGTATGGGGACGTGAATCTGAATCTTTTTAAAATAAAACTCATATTTATTGGTTTAATTTGTTTCGGCCTATCGTCATTCGAGACTTGGGCGGAAGACGAAAAGCAAGGCAAGGATGGCTTTGTCACCATCTTTGATGGCAAGACCCTCAACGGGTGGGAGGCAACGCCGGCCAAGAGTGCCTCTGCCTGGGAAGCCAAAAACGGCGCGATTGTGGGAACCGGCGACAAGGGGCGCGGCTATTTGACTTACAGCAAAAATAAAAATGTGGCCGACCTTGAGCTGAAATTCAGCTACCGCTTTCCCGGTAAAGGCAACAGTGGGGTGAGTATTCGCGCGATTCCGGACAAAACCGGCCGCCGGGATTTTCAAAGCTACCACGCTGACCTTGGCCAAGTGGGGATTGGAGGAAAAGTTCTGGGCGCATGGGATTTTCACACCCCTGGTCGCCGGGAGCATCGTTGTTTTCGGGGCGACGTTTTGGTGATCAGCAAAAACGACGAGCCGACGATCACGCCGGTCAAGAACGGTCTCAAGGTGTCCGACATCAAAAAGGGCCATTGGAATGACGTGCACATCATCGCCAAGGGCAACAACTTCAAGCTCTATATTAACGGCAAGCTCTCGAGTGAATTCACCGAGCACCTACCCTTGGCCAAGCGCCTCAAAAGCGGCATGATTCAACTTCAACTCCACGACCCCGGCATGGTGGTCGAGTTCAAAAAAATCAAGCTCAAGGTGTTGAAGTAGGGTGAGGTTTCACGGCTTTTTTCTCTCAATTTGGCTGGGAACATCCTGCCTGACGGCAGCCGATCGCGAAGGCGAGCGGTTGTTTGCGTTGAAGGTGCGGGGGATTCTCAATGCAAAATGTCTGGCTTGCCATGGCGAGGCGGGGAAGAAGCTGAAAGGGGATTTGGATTTGTCCTCGCGGGAGGCGATGCTTAAGGGCGGAGAGAGTGAGGACGCTTCGCTGGTGCCGGGCAAGCCTTTGGCCAGTCCACTGTATCTGGCGGCGACGCGGGAGCATGAGGAGGATTGGTCGGCTATGCCGCCCAAGGAGAATGACAAGCTGACGGCGGATCAGTTGGCCGTGCTCAAGCGATGGATCGACCTGGGCTCACCGTGGCCGGATGCGAAGACGCAGGCGCGTTACATCGCTAAGGAACGCGCCAAGCCGGTGACGG
>DPLM01000398.1 GCA_003541985.1 Deltaproteobacteria bacterium
CCAGTAAAGTCTTTCTCCCAGACTTAGTGCGGCAGTGTCTTCTTGACCAAAGTGGAGTACTGACAATAACAGGAACAAAGAGAGTAGTAATTCTGGCCACTGAATCCAGCAGGCTAGGACCAGACCGAGTAATCCCAAGTAAAAAAAACCAAAACTGAGTGGCCAGATTCGTCCCTGTATTGGTTCAAGCCAGAAACGGCCAACATGATGATCCAAAGCACCATGCGGCAAGCCCAGCAGGGCAATCAATAGAAACAGAAAGCCCCAGTGCCATTCTTGCCAAGCAAAATATTCTTTCATACCTGCCAGCAGAAACAGGCCGCTAAGTAGTAAGAAAAGTCTTTGTTGTCCTTCACTTAATTGAATGCTCAGCACTGATTAAATTTCCTAAATTTGGATGGTTTCTATTTCTTTTTTCTGTGAAAAGTTTGGGAAAAGGCTTTGCTTGAGAAAAAGTCCAGGGGGCAAGCAAGTGGTCACCTCCCATAGATCTTTCAGTGATGCAGTATCAGCAAGAAATCGCACAAGTGCATCGGGCTTCGCACATCGAAACAACCTCCAAAACAATTCAGGGCCTCTTCGTGGATTTTCTTGAAGAACTCTCAGAAAAGTTGCATCCAATAATTGTGATCGGGCACTGTAATAATTTGGGAAGCGATCCCACTCTCCCCTTAATAATTGATCCGCAAGCTTTTGTGCCTGACGCTGAATTGCCAAGAACGCATAGCCTGTACTGGGGCGAGCTGCACCGCCTGCCAGACCAAGATGCCTAATTCTTCTTGTTGGCTGCATGTTCGTTGATAATGTGGACATTGGCAATACACCGTATTCCTGTTCCGTGATATCGTAGGTCCCTGTTTCTATCTTTTGCAGGTACTTCTGCAAATGTTCTTGATAAATACTCTTTTCCAGTGTTTTTGGCCCAAACCAAGTACTCTCGACCAACGCTTCAGTTGATGAGAAAGGCAGGACATAGATGAACGGAATACCTGGCAGGGGGCCATCTATGTATTTGCTACTAGCTCTGTGGATTTCAGCAGCTTCTCTCCCACCATCAAAGTCCATTAGAGTGACTTCATTACTTTGAAAGCAAGCTTGCTTTGTTTTTACTTTCCAGCCCATAAAATGCTGAAGCCAATGGACATTTGGTGGCACAACTTTTCTACGTTGATGATCTGTGGGTCGTGTGTCGATTACATACCGACTTGTGTAAGTACCTTGATGGGTGTGAATGCGAACATGGTCTTCCCCTTCCTGAACAGTCTGAACTTGCTCTCCCAGTCTCAGGATCATTTTTGAAGAACAGTAGATGGGAGCTAAAGCCAGCCTGTAAAAGTGTTCTGCTCGCAAATACTGATACTGGTAAGTACCTCGGCAGTGGGCCACTTCTCCTGCATAATGAACGCTCCAGCGGGACCATCGGTAAGAAACAGCATTCTCGAAACGATGATTGAACGTATTCCAAAAACACCAAGTGCGGTCATTTGTATACTCGCTTCTTTCTTCCAACAACAAAATCTTGAGTTGGGCCTCACCGCGAGCAATCATCTCATTGACGAGAGTCAGTCCGGCACAACCAGCTCCAAGTACGATTACGTCCCAAACCTGCATTTTATCCAACCCGTACGCAATTCAGGTGCTGGTGTAGTTGTGGCTCATGTTTCTGAGGTTTCCCCACCGGCCAAGTTCGGGTATCAAAGAGAAATTCAAACAAGCTTGTGATGGTCAACCTACACTTACGTGACATAGAAACACGGGCTCGCCTCTCCCAAATTATGCTAGGCTCAGGGTAAATTTCATCTCCAATTGCGCGATAAAGCGCCCGTGCTGTGAGGATACCTAAGCGTACCCGCATGGGTAGGTAGCGCATACCTTGGTACCCACTGTGATAGTACAATTCTGCGAGATTAAGCAAGCGTTCCACAGCTGTCTCAGCTGCTTTACGGGCTTCTTGATCCGCCTGAACCAACTGTGCAGCAGTTACTGACTTCCCTCCAAGCCATTCCTGGGGCAAGTAGAGGCGACCACGTTGAGCATCTTCATGGACATCACGTGCAATATTGGTCAGTTGCATGGCAATTCCCAGGTCAGTAGCAAATGCTAACGCATGGGGGTCACGGCAGCCCAAAACCTGAGCCATCATCAAACCAACCGTTCCAGCAACTCGATAGGCGTAGCATAGGAGTTCTTCCTCAGTTTGCAGACAGACTTCCCCCAAGTCAGAGAGTACACCTTCAATCAAGTCTTCTACCCAGCACAGCTCTAACTGTTGGTCTTTAATCAGTTCACAAAACGCTTGATTCAAAAGCTGTTTGGGCTTGACACTCCAGAGGTCCTGCCGCAATTCGCCTAGTTGAGCTTTAGCTTCTCTGGAGTCACTTGCTTCGTCTGCCAAATCGTCTACATGCCTACAAAAAGCATATAGTAAGGAGGCGTCGTTAAATTGTGATTGGGGTAACAACCGACCAGCCCAATGAAAGCTTTTCCCGTTGTAAGCTAGCACCGCCACATGAGTTTGTGTTTCAGACTTTGTGCGAGATAAAGATATCTTTTTCACAGTCCTGTGTGGAGCCGTGTGATTGGATGCTGAGGGAATCAATTGATCCAAAACTTTTGCAGAACTCAAAACTCCTGGCATTCCTGCCCCAGGGTGAGTACCAGCACCCACAAAGTAGAGGCCATCTACTTCTTCTGACTTGTTGTGAAAACGGAAATTTGCTGATTGGGTAAATAGCGGTTGGATAGAAAATCCAGTACCATGACGGGTCAGAAGTTCCTGCTCAAAGTAATCGGGAGTCACAAAAAAGTCTTCTGTAATGCATTTGCTCAGACCAGGTAGAAGAGTACGCTCTAACTCCTTGACGACCTCATCGCGATAGCGTGGTCCTACTTCCTCCCAATTTATTCCACTCAGGTTATTTGGGACGGGAGAGAGCACATAAAAAGTATCGCATCCAGCAGGAGCCATTGTTGGATCTGTTGCTGTCGGACGATGCAGGTACAAACTCATGTCTTCTGCAAGATGCTTTTTATGAAAGATATCGCTCAACAATTCCCTGTAGCGAGGTCCCATCGTTATAGTGTGATGAGCAACTTCTGGGTACTGACGAGTTGTTCCAAAATAGAGAACGAACAGCCCCATCGAATAGTGCAATTGACGAAGACGCCAATTTGACCAACGTTTGCGCTGTGGAAAATCGAGCAGGTGTTGATAGACAAACGGAGGGTCTGCATTGCAAACCACTAAATCTGCTGATAATACTTCCCCACTGTTTTCAAGTTTTACCCCGGCTATGCGTCGCTGTTGGGTGATGATCTTGGTGACAGTGGCATTTGTTTTTATTTGAACGCCTTCTTCTCGAAGCAATTTCTCAAGTCCGGCCACAATAGCGCCTGTACCACCCATGGCAAAGTGAACACCCCATTTACGTTCAAGGTAGTGGATCAGCGAGTAAATTGAGGTTGTAGTGAAGGGATTTCCACCCACGAGGAGGGGCTGAATACTGAAAGCCTGACGCAGTCGTTCGTCTTTTAGGTGGGCTGAAACCATTTGATAGACCGAGCGATAACTGCGAAGTTTTAGTAGCGCAGGAATCTGACGGAGCATTGTGCTCCATCGATGAAACGGAATATGAGCTAGTTCGCTAAAACCCTTTTCAAAGATTTGCCGTGACTCCTGAACAAGATTCAAATATCCATCACGATCATTTGGAGAGAGTCTTTCGATTTCATTCAGAGTGCCTTCAATGGTGCCGCCATAATCGAAAGTCTCACCATCATTGAACCGAAAGCGGTACCAGGGTTCGACTGGAATGATCTTTAGGTAATCTTCTGAGTTCCGGTTGAAGAGTTTAAAGAGCTCATCAAGTAGAAACGGTGCTGTTATTACTGTTGGTCCTGCATCATAGACAAAACCATTCCTATGGAAGACCCGTGCTCTTCCACCAAGATCGGGCTGACGCTCAACAATTGTGACCTCATACCCCTTGGCTTTCAGACGAATTGCAGCAGCCAGACCTCCAAAACCCGAGCCGATTATCAGGGCTGTGGGTGATGCTATCATGCCAACAGCTCCAATTCTGGCTGGAAGCGCTTTTCCAACTGAGAGATGACTAACAACATGAATGAACTCAGAGGATCTGGTAGCTCGGTAGCTTCTTGGCGGCAGTTTGCAAGCGTCTCCGTAAGGTATTGAAAGCTCGCTTCCAGTACCTGTGTGTTGACTAATGCATTGACCCAGTGGGCTAATTGCCCAGGATCACGACGACGTTTTTCATCCTTAAAGAAAATTTCGAATTGCTCCCTCACTTTCGGTGAGGATTGCTGCCAAAATTGTAGAATTACTGCGCTGACTCGACCTTCCCGCAGATCTGAACCTGGGAAATCACGACCTTTGTTTGATGCACACAAATCAATGATGTCATCATGAATCTGGTAGGCGACTCCAAATCGGCCAAAAATTTGACTCACACGACCACACTCACTCTCTTGGATACCTGAGAGGATTAGGGCAGCCTCCACCGGAAATGAAAGCAGAGCTCCTGTTTTGCAGAGTGCAATGTGTTCATAAGTTCGTAGTGGTAGGGCCAAATCACTTTGGTGCTCCAACTCATCTGACTGTCCCTGAATCAGCAGTGCGATCTTCTCACCGAGTAGACCGATCAATCTTGGACCACGGTAGTGCTGCATACCTAGGATGCCTAGCATTTCATAAGCTTTGCTTAACAGTAAATCCCCTAAAAGAAGCGCATTGTTTGATCCATATTGTTTCCAAACCGTTGCACGGTTTCTCCGCGTTTCGTCCTGATCCTGAATATCGTCATGGACAAGCGATGCGTTGTGAATGAATTCCGTTACACAGGCTAACTGTAACGCGGTTCTTTCATCTAAGCGATGAAGGTGTGCTGCAGCCAAGGCCAACTGTGCTCTAAAAAGTTTTCCTTTCGTCATTAAATGATAGTCAGCACTATCTTTCAATACTCCATTTTGCCGCAGAAAAGATTTCATTTCTGCTGGCACAATTTTAATTTTTTGCGCTGCCCAGCCTAAAGAATTCAAACACTTACTTTCTGAAATGAATTCTTTTTCTACTTGTTTGGTATGGTTCACATGCAAAGAAAAGTATCGTTCTCCCAGTACTCTGAAGGGATTATCATAAATGGCATTTGAAATCATTTCCATGGAACCTCCATAAGCGGTTTGAATGAAGGTCTGACACTCTGCAATGAGCGTGCTTAGGCAAATTACTTATTAAAGTATTGATAATATGACTTAAAAAAAAAATTATAAATTACATGAGAAAAAAAGAAAAGTTCGATGAAAGATTTATTACTAAATGATAAATTAATTTTTACATCACCTGAAATAATTTTGATTATTTGACTAGTCAAATATATTTTTGATTTTTATCAAGATATAAAAATGATAAATTTAGAATAATAATTTATTTCGATCTGAATTTATCACTAAAAAATTAAAAATTATTATTTTTATCATAAGAATTAAAATTTGTTATTTAGCGTATTTTTTCAAATAAATTTTCCATAATTGGTCTGCTTTTTGTCGTTCGAACTTTTGTTCTTGTCAGAAGGCAAGAACAAGTTGACCAACCAAAAAAACCCATTGGTTGCGTCGGCCGTTTCACGAAGCGAGAAGGCTTGCAGCTTTCTCACACAATCTAATTCCTACTAAAGGAGAATATATGCCAGAGTTGAGTGCAGATCAGTTTTCACTGATCTACAATATGTTGTCTCTGACGATCGCGGCAATGTTTGGAACTTTCGCATTTTTCGTTCTTGCGAAAGAGAACATCGCCGTCAAATACAAACCGGCTATCGTCTGCTCGAGTTTGGTAGTACTTATAGCGGGCTACCACTATTTCCGAATTTTCCAAAGTTGGGATGACGCATATGCGATAAGTGAAAGCGGAATGTATGTGGCAACAGGCGTACCATTCAACGACGCCTACCGCTACGTAGACTGGTTACTAACAGTGCCATTATTATTAGTGGAACTGATCGTTCTTCTGTCATTGACCCGCGAAAGAATGCAAGATGTTTTGACCAGGCTGGTTATCGCATCTGTACTCATGATCGCTTTGGGCTACCCAGGGGAAGTATCAGACGACACTGGAACTCAGGCACTTTTCTTCGTGCTTGCAATCATACCATTTGTTTATATTCTTCGAGTACTATGGAAAGAATTGGCTACTGAGATTGCAGAAGAAAATGGTAAGGTGAAAGAACTCATTGAGCAGACTCGAATGCTCTTAATGATTTCATGGCTTTTCTACCCTGTTGCTTACATTTTTAACCTCGCAGGTGGAACTGCGGAAGCTGAAATAGGTGTACAGGTAGGATATACAATTGCTGATATCGTCAGCAAATGTGTTTATGGAGTAATGGTTTATTTCATTGCACGTGAGAAAACTATGCTTGATAGTGCACCAGTTTCTGCAAAAGCTGCTGCTGCAAAAGCATAATCGAATACTTAAAGATTAAGATTAGTCTATCGAATTAATCTCAATCTTTGTTCGCAAGTTAAATCGTAGGACTAAAAATCCTACGATTTCCAACAATAGATTTTTGAATGCAACATACGATTTTAAAAGCCTGGCTAGGACTATTTAATTTAGTTCTGTGGACTTTAATAGCATGTTTGGGACTGTTCAATGAATGGCCATCAAAACTTTTTCCAGCAGAAGCATCATCCCTGCTCGTGGAAATCCAGTGGTGGACATTGATTGTACTGGCTTACGTTTGCATTATGCTCCCACTAGATATAGTGGGTGGATTCGTAATTCCAAAATTATCAAACTATAGAAAAGAAAGTTTTCCTGAATTTTGGAAGAGATTGAGTCGCGGTATCATATTGCACGCCGCTATTTTGTGGGTATCAGGTCCGCTGGTAATGGAAATTGGGAAGCAATACGGAATTTTAGGGGTGATGGCGCTTCTAATGAGCACGTCCACTTTAATGCTACTGTTACAAAATCCCTTGGCCCGGATCGTAGCTGGTTATAAAACTGACAATGAAGACCGAGAGAACTTCCAAAGGAAGATAGGCGAGTTGCTTAGTCGAAAAACGGAAGTCGTTAAAGAAGAAGATCCTACCTTTGCTGGAGGCATTACCGGACTGCCCTGGCTGGAAAAAACAATTATACCTTCCCGCTGGTTAGAAATGTCTGAGGACGAATTGAAGGCTCAAGTCTTACGTAGGATCGGAGCACTTCGAACTCACAGCAGACACCGAGGTGTTATGGTGGCAATATTGTGGAATTTATATGGCTTTTACTCGGCTAGTCTCTTCTCAGGTGCTGGTGTTGAGACAGTCCGGGGCCTATTCCTGACAAGTATGGCTTTTGTTGTTTGGATGTGCCTTGGTCAAGTAATTTTGCCGAATCTTAGTAAAACAGGCTCAACTGAAGCTGACAGATACGTTACAGCCAATGGGGTTTCAGAATCTGCACTCGAATCAGCACTGAGAAGCCAAATGCAATTGTCTCGCGATGGACAGATAGAAATGGAACGTTTGGAAAAGTTGCTCTCGCCATCTTTGCCAATTAATCAGCGTCTCGAATTCTTGCGCATGGAACCTTCAGGGCTGCCGGGCGCTTGGGATAGCGCACGCATTGCCCAATTTTTATCCTGGAGCTGCCTCGGTTGGTTCTCAAGAGCTGACTACAGTCTTTGTGGCCACCCGCAAAACTGGGTACTACAGTCTGGTGATTGTTGACGCTACTGAAGCGGTCACTCAAACAAGTCGACCACTTCCATTTTCCTCCTCAGACAGTTTCTGCCGTTTCCCTCTCCCCGCTTAAATTTAAACATCAAATTTGCTCTTTTCTATCAAAAAAGTTACTAAAATTTTATTCAAAGCAGCAATTAGCGCA
>DPLM01000229.1 GCA_003541985.1 Deltaproteobacteria bacterium
GCACTGGCCAGATTCCGGAATTCCTGCAGGGTCTGTAAGCGGAGACGAATCAGTAGTCCTTCGAAGAAGCGTCCATTCCCGAAGACACCCATGTTCGTCAGTGTCGAGGCTGGTAACAGGCCACGCAGCAGGTCAAATCCCCGTGCACGAATCGAGCGTTCATAGGCAGCTTGTGGTTGGGCAGGTTTGGGAGGCAAGACCTTGCGTAGGTAGTCCCTGACCGGTTCAATCAGCTCAGCATAGGTGCGAAAAAGCTCTCTGTTTGTCTCTAGATAGAGTTCTGCGTGAGCAGAAGCAAGCACCCGTGGATCTTTGTAAAATTGAAAGTCTTCATTGATCTGTTGGGCAAAGCTGACATAGCGGGTGGATTTCTCCAGTGGTGAACCACCAATCCTTGCATCCTCCAGTACTTTGGTTGCCAGAATGGAAACCTGTTCTAGTGCCAGGTGAGCACCTCCTAATTCACCAATGGAGTCGTCCCCATAGCCATCGAGAATGCGATCATAAAAGGACTGGGCCTTGGTCAGTGCTAGCCGAGAATCTTGGGAAGTGGTAGGAGCTTGAAACCCAGCCTCATCATTTTGCAGGAATTCTCTCAGCAGCAAGGTGCGTAGCCCTAGTGTGGAGCGGGAGTAGCGCGAAAAGAGTGCACCTTTGATGACTTCGGGAAGATTGGTCAGTACGAACACCGGGCGTTTGGTGTTCGTTACGTACTGTGCAAGCTGGAGTTGCTCTGCTGGACTGAAGGATTCGTGGCTTTCCAAGACCGATTAAGATTTAGAGTGCTGGGATTCCATGCGAATTAGGGAGGGCGCTCTGTTGATCCGGAGGTTTGGGCAAGTCAGCGTCAGTGTATTTGGTCTTTTCGTTGGGAGTGTAGGCGTCACGGAGCAAGTCGCGCGTGAAGTTGAAAGACTCCCGTGAGTGATAGGCCATTCCGATGACACCCGTATCCATACGGATTGCTTGCTTAGGACAGGCTTCCACACACAGGCCACAGAAGACGCAGCGCAACTCATCGATATCAAAACTAACCGGATACTTTTCCACCGAAAAGTCGGGATGCTCTCCGGCTTCAATATGAATGCATTTTGCTGGACAAACTGTCTCACACATGTAGCAAGCAACGCACTTGAGGAAGCCATCATCGCGACGGGTAAGCCGATGTCGACCTCGCCAGCGCCGAGAAACTGGCCGCTCTTCTTCTGGATACTGAATTGTCACAACGTCTTTTTTACTGATGATGTTGCGGAAGAAGTGACGCATCGTATGTTTCAGTCCAACAGCGATGCCCGGGATGTAGAGGGCTTCCTTGAGTCCTTCGCTACGATCTACTTTCTTGACTTTGAACTTCATATCAGGCTTAGGAGGAGAAAAGGAATCAGGCTAGGGCCACAATTATGATTGCCGTAACCACGGTGTTTAGCAGGGCAACTGGGAGTAATTTTTTCCAACCCAGGGCCATCGTCTGGTCAAAGCGGAACTTTGGTACCGTCCAACGAATTTGGATCTGGAACCAGCATAAAATGAAGGTGAAACTTGTGAACTTGCCAAACTGGAGCAGGGTTACTAGCCACTGTGGTGCTGATTCCCAATGATAGAGCCAAGGCACCTGGTAACCACCGAAGAAGAGAGTCGTGATCAGAGCAGCAACTCCAACAATGGCAATGTATTCCGCAAGCATGAAAGACGACCAGCGCATTCCGGAGTACTCAACAAAATATCCAGCGACAATCTCAGATTCTCCCTCTGGGGCATCAAAAGGTGCCCGCTTGGTTTCTGCAATCAAGGCCGTGAAGAAAACCACAAATCCCAGTGGTTGTGTAAAGACACCCCACTTAGGAATCAGGCCGAACCAGTGCTCTCCTTGGCCTTCAACAATAATGCTGACCTGTGTGGAGCCATAGACCATGAACAGTCCCATCAATGAGAGCCCTAGGAAGACTTCATAAGAGATCATCTGGGCTGAAGCTCGCGTTCCACCGAAGAGAGCGAATTTGCTGTTGGAAGATGCCCCTGCCAGCACGGCACCATAGACGCCCAGGGATGTGATTGCAAAGATGAAGAGTAGCCCGGGCTGTACGTCGGTGACTTGAAATTTGAAATCACCAATTGGACCGGCGATTGGAATGATGGCAAAGACTGCTACTGCTGACATGAAGCTGAAAAAGGGCGCGATTGTGTAGAGGAACTTATCAGCGCCCCTAGGAATCAGATCTTCTTTGAAAATTGACTTCAGGGCATCAGCAGCAATGTGCAGCAGGCCTCGTCCTCGGTACGATCCGATGTTCGCACGGTTTGGGCCAATCCGATCCTGAACGGCAGCACTCCACTTGCGTTCCATCAGGGTCATGAATGTACCCAAAGGCATGGCAAAGAGCAGCAAGATGAAGAGGATTTTCAACACATCCTGCACAAAAGATAGGGCTAGAAATTCTAGAACGAGTTGCATGGTTTTCCAGTTGGCTCAGCGGTCGAGTTCTCCACCGATCATGTTGATAGAACCAAAAATTGCGACGACGTCTGCGACGTAGTGTCCGAGGGCCAACTCCGGCATAGCTTGAACATAGTTGAAACAGGGTGGACGGACACGACATTTTACTGGATCGCCAGAACCGTCAGAGACAAGGTAGAAGCCTAACTCTCCGTTGCCCCCTTCGATGGGTTGGTACACCTCTCCAGCCGGTGGATGGTGGCCTTCCATTACCATCTTGAAGTGATCGATCAATCCCTCGATGCTACCATAAACTTCTTTCTTGTCTGGATAGCCCAAGTAACGTTCACGTGTCATCACTGGTCCGTAGGGGATCTTGTCGATAGCTTGTTCGATGATCGATATGCTTTGCCGCATCTCTTCCATCCGGACCAGGAAGCGGTCATAGGAATCACCGACTTCTCCAATGGGAATTTCGAAGTCCAGTTCGTCATAGACAAGATGTGGATCCGCCCTACGGATGTCGTAGGGCACTCCGCAGGCACGCAGCAATGGGCCTGTGAAGCCGTAGGAAATCGCTCTATCTTTGGAGAGGACTCCGATGTTCTTCATGCGGTCGATGAAGATCTTGTTTCTAGTAACGAGCTGATCTCCCTCTTCAATCACCTCTTGAACTTTCTCGAGTCGGACTTCCACTTCCTTTAGAAAGCCATCTGGGAAATCAGTGCCGTTGCCGCCAAAGCGAGTCCAATTAATAGTAACTCTCCCACCGGTGACCTGTTCCAGTAGTTCGTAGAGGTACTCCCGTGCCTTGATGAACCAGAGGAAGAAGGTGAATCCGCCGACTTCCATTGCACAGGCGGCAAGGCAGGTGAGATGATCGGTGATGCGTGAAATTTCGCCCATGATCACCCGGGCAAACTGAGCTCTCCTTGGGATTTCAACACCGAACAACTTCTCAACAGCCATGGAGTAGCCAATGTTGTTGAGTACCGGGGAAACGTAATTAAGTCGATCTGTGTAAGGAATAACCTGAATCCACTTGGAATTTTCAGACTCTTTCTCAAAGCCCCTATGTAGGTAGCCGATTTCTGGCACCATTCCAACAATCTGCTCACCGTCCAAATAGGTAGTCAGACGTACTATGCCATGCATTGCTGGGTGAGCTGGACCGATTTCAATGCGCATAATTGAAGTGTCTGATTCTTCGGGTGGAGCTGGAATAATTGCTCCGGGTAGATGGATCGGTTTCAGCTCTTCTGCAGAGATCGTGGTTAACTCACTGGTGCTCACTCAAACCTCCCATAGTGGTAGCGCTCCTCGACATCGTTGAGTTCGAGCAGAGGTTGCTGCTTGTCCATAGGATAGTCCTTGCGCAGGGGATGTCCCTGGAACTGTTCGTACATCAAAATGCGGTTTAGATTGGGGTGTCCCTCAAAGTGAATGCCGTACATGTCGTAGCATTCTCGTTCATACCAGTTGACCGCGTGCCAGAGCAAGTGAATTGAAGGAATTTGGCAATCGTTTTCAGGTACAGGACACTTCAGGCGAATTCGATGGTCCTTGCTGAGCGAGCGTAGATGGTAGACGACTTCAAAGCGCTCGGTCTGCTGTAGGTTGGTTTCTACCAGCAAATAATCCACCGCAGTCATGTCGACAAACATCTCAAATTGGCAATCTGGATGATCTCGGAGTAGTCGGCAGATTGGCTGAATAAACTCGCGTTTTAGCACGAGTGTTTCGTCACTACGATGCCGATGCGTGCTCAAAATCGCTGCGGGATGCTCCTGTCGAACCAGGTTGATGACCGCACTGGTTTCAGCGGGTTCCGAGGTCTCAATACTCTCCACACTTTCTGAGCTTTCCTCAGACATAGCTTTCAACCTGTTTTGAGATTGTCCTTGTCACGGCGACCTTTCGGTGTGTCATAGCCCAGTGTGGCGTTGGTGTCGATATAGTCTTTGGAGTAGCTATAGCCTGCCTTAGTTGCGCGGTTACTTTTTGGGTTCTGAACATTTTCAACCACTTCTGTTTCAGGAATTTCAAGGAAGCGGCTGAGTTGAAGTTTCTTTTGGTCCAAATGGTTGATCGCAGCGGAATTGATGCTGCCTTGAAGAGCGCTGGGTCCATCATTTTGAATACGATTCTGTAGTTCCATAAGCCCATCCAGCACTGCCTCAGGACGGGGGGGACAGCCTGCAATATAAACATCCACTGGTATCACCCGATCAATTCCCTGCAGCACAGAGTAATTCTGGTAGAAGCCCCCGGAGGAAGCGCAGGCGCCAAAAGCAATTACCCACTTTGGTTCAGCCATTTGGTCATAAACGTTGCGCAGGATAGGAGTCATCTTATGGGTGACGGTGCCGACTACCCAAAGGACGTCGGACTGGCGAGGTGAGAAACGAGGGATTTCTGCACCAAAGCGGGAGACGTCATAGTGGGAGCAGGAGGCTGACATGTACTCCATTCCGCAGCAAGCTGTGACGAATGGATATTGAAACAGAGAAAACTTACGTGCCCAGTTGACCACATTATCAAATTTGGTAGTCAGGAAATCACCGTAGTGGGCAGATTCCATAGGTTCCTTGAACTGAGTGGTAGATTATTCCCATTCCAATGCACCTTTTTTCCAGTCATAGACCAGACCAAGGATGAGTACACCAATGAAGAAGAGCGCTGCGATCAGGCCGGGCCAGTGTAACTCACGAATTTGTACTGCCCAAGGATAGAGAAAGACTACTTCGACATCAAAGACGAGGAAAACCAGGGCTGTCATGAAAAATTTGACATCATAGCGCTGCCCTTCTGTGCCTTGAGTCAGGAATCCAGACTCAAAGGGAGTTTGTTTGACCTCAGTGCTCATCTTGGGCCCAAACAAAATACTGATGGCGGTGAAGGCTCCGGCTAACCCGATGCCGACGAGGATCATGATCAAAATGGGAAGGTATTCGCGCATGCAAACTCCAGCAGGCAAAACACATTAAACAAAATTAGTTGCAGTATTCCACCCGACCCGTCCTTTGTCAAATCAAAGCAAACGCTTCAAATATGGCGTTAGCGAACCGTTGAGCCAGGTACAACCTTTTCTGGAATCTTTACCAATTCGAAGCCTTTTTCTGATTCGGCAAAAAGAATCATCCCTTCTGAAAGCACCCCTCTCAGCTTGGTTGGACGCAAGTTGCTGACCACTACAACACGCTGTCCGATCAAGTCAGCAGGAGAGAAACTCAGGGCCACCCCAGAAACGATAGAACGCAAGCGTCCTTCTCCCAGATCAACTTGTGAGTGCAGTAGCTTTTCTGATCCAGTGATAGAGGCACAATCTCGAATCATGCCAACCTTCAACTCAACTTTGTTGAATTCATCGATATTCAATGGAGTTGCTTCAGATTCTGGAGTGGAATCTTCTTTGTGGGTTGGTTCTCCCTGTTGTGTTTTGGGCACCTGTATTTTAGGGAAGAGGGGTTTGGGCTTAGGGAGTGCTGTACCGCTTTGCAGTAATCCTGGCTGCAGCTCTTTCAGTTGAGGAGAACCTTTCAGGCCAAGGGTTGTTGATGCAATCTTCATTTTCTCTGGCATTACCGGAGCAAGTAGACCAATCAAGATACGTGTAGCATCGAGGGCTGTATAGAGCACAGTGCCCGAACGCTCACGTTGATTTGTTTGTTTGGCCAACTGCCATGGCGCCTGCTGTTGGAGATATCCATTGACTTGACTGGCCATCCAGGCAATGTGTTCGAGCGCTTTGTGCAGGCAGAACTGACGGATGAACTCCTGCACTTGCTCCACTCCTTCTTGAAACTGTGCTCGGAGTTCTGTCTCTGCACTGGTCAACGCACCACACTCAGGAACTAATTCACTAAAGTTCTGTCGACTCAGGTTGACACTCCGACTAAGTAGGTTGCCAAAGTTATTCGCAAGATCCCCATTGTAGCGTGTGATTGCTAGTTTTTCAGTGAAGTTCGCGTCTTCACCAAAGCTCATGTCCCTTACGAGAAAGTAGCGCAGTCCATCTACCCCTAGCTTTTCTTTCATTGCCAGAGGATCAACCACATTTCCAAGGGTTTTGCTCATCTTGGATCCGCTGCTTACCCAGTGACCATGCACGACCAATCTTGCGAAGGGTTTCATTCCAGCTGCCTTGAGCATGCAGGGCCAATAAACGGCATGCGTCTTCAGAATGTCTTTGCCAATGATGTGGTGACAGACAGGCCAGTAGCGTTGGAACAACTCACCATCTGGACAGTCAAGTGCGGAAGTGTAGTTCAATAATGCATCAAACCACACATAGGTCACAAAATCGCTGTCGAAAGGCAGTTCGATTCCCCAGGTCAGGCGTGATTTTGGACGTGAGATGCATAGGTCCTGAAGTGGATTTTCCAAAAATCGTAAGACTTCATTGCGATATCGCCCTGGATAGATCCAGTCAGGTTGATCTTTCAGCATTTGGACAAGCCAGTCCTGGTAGGTGCTCATCTGGAAGAAGTAATTGCGCTCCTGGCGAAACTCAGGGGGTTTTTGGTGAATTGGACATTGCCCCTCGATGAGCTCACTCTCGTTGAGAAATTCTTCACACCCCACGCAATAATGGCCTTCGTATTCCTTTAGAAAAATTTCGCCGTTGTCATAGATTTGTTGCAATATCTGTTGAACGATTTGCTTGTGGCGTTCTTCGGTAGTACGGATGAACTGATCTGGTTCGATGTGTAGCTCAGGCCAAAGCTCTCGGAACTTTTGGGTCATCATATCAACAAACGCCTGTGGCTCCATTTTCGCTTTGGCTGCGGATTCAGCGATTTTTTGGCCATGTTCATCAGTACCTGTGAGAAAGTAAGCATCTTCTCCAAACAGTCGCCGAAAACGGATGATGGCATCACTGACGATAGTGGTATAAGCATGGCCAATGTGTGGATTGCTGTTGACGTAGTAAATCGGCGTGGTGCAATAGAAAGGTTGGCTCATGCTTTCCTACAGTGGCTGAGAATCAATCAGATGAGGGTGGGATAACTTGTGGATCTTCAGGGTGAGGGCGATAGAGTATGATGGTACGTCCTATAGCCTGAATGACTTCCAATGCTGGTTGCTCTTCGAGAATTTTAGCGCATTCCCTTGGTGTATTCGGAGCATTTTCCAACACCTTCAGCTTGATCAACTCATGTTGTAAAAGTGCAGTATTCAGTTGATCCAGGAACTGATCGCTGAGTCCATTTTTGCCAAGCTGTAACAATGGTTTGAGTGAATGTGCAAGGGCACGAAGTGCGCGTCGTTGTTTTCCAGTCATCATCAGAGAGTTGAGAAAAAAAATGTGCATTCCAACGAACTTTTTCCGCAAAAACAAGTGAATTTCGATATGATTATGAAACGTAAATGGGGACAGCACTTTCTGGTACGGGAACGCTATGTACAACGTATGATTGAACTGGCTGGTGTGCAGGCTGGGGACAAGGTGTTGGAAATCGGACCTGGCAGAGGGGTACTGACCAGAGCTATGCTAGAAATTGGCGCTTTTGTAAGAGCAGTAGAAATTGATCCAACCCTGCAAGGTTTTCTGCAGCAGGAATTTGCAGGATCATCTCAATTTCAGTTGTTATGTGGAGATGCGCTTGAGTTGCTAATCGATGAGCTATTACCTTCAAGTCAACCAGCTCGAATTGTTGCCAACTTGCCTTATAATGTGGCAACAGCCATTTTTTTTCACTTGCTACCTTGGAGAGAATACTGGAATTCTTGGTCCTTGATGGTTCAGTACGAGGTTGCTCAAAGAATTTGCGCTACTGCAGGAGGTGGCAAATCGTTCGGTACGCTCTCTCTTGCTGGTAGTCTTGGATTTGACTGTAAATTCGCTTTTGATGTTCCTCCAGAAGCTTTTGCTCCACCTCCAAAGGTGAACTCTGCTGTTGTACATTTGTTGCCTAGAAAAAGTGGCTGGAGCAAGGAAGAAGAAAAAAACTTTCTGGAATTTGTGAGGCGTCTCTTCCAACAACGGCGAAAGACATTGATAAGTAATCTGAAACAGCAGTTTCCGGGTTGGTTTCAACGGGAAAGAAGGAGTTTGGAGGAGCGGTATTTGAAGTTGCGACCCGAAAACCTAGAACTCGAGGATTGGTGTAAACTATACGAACAATTCTGTTGGTACGGATGGTCTCTGCGCTAGTACGAAAGCCTACTGTAAGATAGACCTTCGTACTCAGCGCATGGACGTAGGCTGACGGTCTCCACCATCGGTATTAGCTGCACGTCTAAGTTCGTTGATCGGTAGGAATGGCATGAAATTTTGCCCTAACTTCTCATCAGCAATAACCTTGTTGACTTTAGGCAAGACCTCTTCCATTGTTTCGATGTATATTCGAGCCTTGGTGATGTCTTTGGCTTTGCGGTATTCCTCGTAAATCTGCTCGAAGCGGTTTGCCTTCCCCTGTGCCAGCAGGACTGTCTGCTCAGCGTAGGCCTGTGCGTCGTTCACGATTTGCACGCCTTCCCCTCGAGCCTTAGGAATCAGATTGTTCTTGTAACCCTCAGCTTCATTGATCATCTTCTGTTGATCTTCGCGCGCACTGACCACATCCTTGAAGGCTTCTTTAACCTCGTCCGGTGGATGCACATCCTGAAGCTTGACATTCACAATGGAGATTCCAGAGTCGTATCCTTTCAGGATTTTCTGTAGCAAGGTGGCCGTGTTTGTTTCGATCAGACTTTTGCCGACAGTCAGTGCGTCCATCACTTTTGTATCTCCGATAACTTCGCGCATAGCGGATTCGGAAGCTGCGCGCACTGTCGATTCTGGCTCAGTCAAGTTATACAGGTAGCCTTCCAAATTATTGATTCGATACTGCACAGTAAACTGTACATTTATGATGTTCTCATCACCAGTAAGCATCAAGGATTCCTTCAGTACTTGACGGTAACGAGCTGGAGGCCCTGGATCAATTGTACGGAAGCCAATTTCAAGTCGGCGCACCTCCGTAACTTTCTCTTTGTCTATATTCTCGATAGGCGAGGGCAAATGGTAGTGTGGACCGGGACCGACGACGCGATCAACAACTCCAAAACGCTTTACTACGGCTTGTTCTTGAGGATCAACTATGAAGAATCCGGTTGCTAGCCAGACAGCGGCTGCAACAACAATCAGAATTAGGCCTGCGTTGCCCTGAGGAAGGCGGTGCTTGAAGCGGTTCTGCAGATTGTTCAGCAGTTCATCGACATTCGGCGGAGTCGTTTGCTGCTTGTCCCAGGGGGATTTGCGAGGTGGCTTGTTCCAGGAGTCCATGAGATCCATTTATAGAAGTTGGGCGTTGTTACTCTTTGCTAATAGCCTAGAAAGCATAGTAGAAAATACAAGGAAATTCGATGGTTGCTGATTTAGGCAGTCAGAATTTCTGAGCCATTGGAAGTGACCCGAATGGTGTGTTCCCACTGGGCAGAAAGCGATCCGTCCTGCGTGACAGCCGTCCATCCGTCGCTGAGTAATTTGCATTCTGGGCGGCCGATGTTGATCATCGGTTCAATGGTGAAGACCATGTTGGGCTGGAGTAATATGCCCGTATCGGGCTTCCCATAATGGAGAATTTGAGGCTCTTCGTGAAACTCAATACCGACTCCGTGACCGGCAAAGTCTCTGACAACAGAATAGCCTGAACCCTCTGCGTAAGTTTGGATTGCGTGGCCAATGTCTCCGGTAGTTTTACCAGGCTTCACTTGCTGGATACCGATCTGTAGGCATTGTTGGGTAATATCGACCAAATTTTTTGCCTCTTCTGAGACATCGCCAATCAGGAACATTCGGCTTGCGTCACCATAGTAGCCATCTAGGATACTGGTGACGTCGACATTGATAATATCACCGTCCTTGAGTACTTCATTGCCGGGAATCCCATGGCAGATGACATTGTTGACCGAAGTGCAAATACTTTTTGGAAATCCTACTGCTGATTTGCCACGATAATTGAGTGGTGCAGGGTAGGCGTTGTTGGCCAAAGTTTCTTCGTGAACCCAGTCATTGATCTGTTCTGTTGTGATGCCAGGACCTATTCGCTCCTGCAACATATCCAGAATCTTCCGGGTTAGCTGGCTACTACGCCGAATGCCTTCAATCTGCTCTTCTGTCTTGATGATCACTCCTTGGGTTCCTCGTCTTCCGAAAGAGCTCATCTTGTCTCGCAGCATGTGGCACTTCTTATATTTTTTGCCACTGCCGCACCAGCACAAATCATTGCGAGAAGTTTTCATGGAATCTCTCGGATGCTGCTCACCGGAGCAGGGTCAGTATACGTGAGAACTGATAGCCAGAAGTCAGACTTTCGCGTGGGTCGTGAGACCAGTAGATGATTTGGCCTTTGCCACTGATTTCATCAACATCTACAAACCCCCAGTAGCGACTGTCTGCGCTGTTGTAACGGTTGTCTCCCATCACAAATAACTTTCCTTCAGGGATCTGGACTGGTCCAAAGTTACTGACTGGTCCATCGCTGAAACTTATAGACTGATCTGATGGCCCTTTTGGGCGATCAAAAAAGGCATAGGGTTCGTCCAATTCTTTCGCATTAATGAAAACTTTGTCATTGCGAATCTCCAAGGTCTCTCCCGGGAGTCCAATAGTCCTCTTAATGTAATCAACCGACGGATTTTTTGGATAAGGAAAAATGATGATATCTCCCCGTTTGACCGGATCAGTGAAAACACGGACACCCAAAACCGGAATTTCTGTGCCATAGGTGTACATCGTTGCGAAGATGTGATCACCAATTTGAATGGTAGGGATCATCGATCCTGAAGGAATTTTGAAGGGTGCAAACAGGTAGGTACGCACAACGGTAGCGACAATCAGCGCAAATAGTAGTGCTTCAACCCACTCACGAATCGAACGGTTTGGAATCAGGCGGTCTAAACGAAAATACCCCTTGGCACTTCGAAGAAGGAGTTTTTCGTTGTTACGCACTGCGGCTGTCTCAGGTAACTCTGCTTGCAATTCTTCGGGAGTTTCGAAGAACCTTTCCTCAAGGTGAGATAGTTGACGGATGACTTCTTCGCTAAGTCCTTTGCGTTGCAGTTTGCGAAAAGTTTTCTGTGAAAATTTGTAGGAAATGAGAGGAAATAGGTTCATGGTGTGGCAGTACTGAGAGCGGACACGGCAGAATCAAGGAAATCAAGAAGATCATCTTTGAGGCAAGCCTGTAGAGAGGGCAAGGCAAAAGTGAGTTGGATAAGTTTTTGGATTCAAGTACCAGAAAGAGCAAGGTGAGAGAGAGGCTGCTTTTCTGAAGAGCGAAATATCGTTTCCTGGATGGTGTTGGAGTAACGGAGAACCCCTAATTCATCAAAACTCTGCAGAAAGCGAGAGTTGGGATTCAAACTTTGGCAAAGTTGCTGACTCTGCTTTGTATTAGTCAAGATCATTTCGGCTTTACCGCAAATTTCTGGAAGTGCTTTTTTATCGGTTCTTTGCCCTGTGTCCTCTGTTTCTAAATGATGGTAAATCAGATCACTGAGTCCAGCAGCTTGATTGATATGAGTCCCGTGTGTGAGAAAGGACCAAACAAGTGGGTTTTCCCAGCCAATTTGCTGGAAACGATGTCGAAGTAGCCAACCAAATAATTTTTGGCGAATGGGGGTTTTGCTCAACAATAGGATTTTACTCGTAGACCAGACGTAGAGATTTGTCTCAGTTTGACGGATTGGAGAAATCCACATGTTCATCTTCTCCTGCCAGGACAATCTTGTTTGTGATACTCGGGAATTGGCTGCGGCAAATAAAACACGATGACCAGTTCGAGCTAGATGTTGGGCCAGTTGTTGCTCATAGGAAGAGGAACTTTGATTCCATGCGTGTTCTGTGAGTACAATCAAATCTCTAGGTCGTCGGGAAGCTGGCCCTAAGCATACCTCTTCCCACCATTGGGCTCTAGAAAAGCGCTGAGTTCCTCGGAAATGCCAATAGCCTTTCAACAGTGCTTTGATCATTGACCAAGGTAGCAGGTGGATTCTTTGAGAGTAAGCGAAGAGTTGAGACAGTCCCCAGTGCCTCAGATTCCAACTTTGCAGCAGCAGGCGATAACTCAAGAGAGTTCCAGAAGCATAGATAAACAGC
>DPLM01000100.1 GCA_003541985.1 Deltaproteobacteria bacterium
GCGGATTCCTTCCCAGATACCATCGCCCAGCATGAAGCCCGCATCGTAGACCGAAACCAGGGCCTGTTCTCGCGGGACGATCTGACCATTTAGGTAGACCTTGAGCGATTGATTCCGTTTATCTGATTCGGACTCGTGGGTGGAGCGGTGTTCTGGTGCAGTACTCATTGGGAGTTCTTAGGAGAAGGAAGTTGAAAGCGGGAGTGTCCGCGTAGAAATTCAATAGTTCTTGGTTGCTGAGGTTCGACGAGCACATCGTAGGCGCTGCCTTCTTCAAGAACTACCCCGTTGTGCATGAACAGCACTCGCTGTGCAGCGCTGTAAGCAAAACCAAGCTCATGGGTCACTAACACACAGGTCAATCCTTCTTGCATCAGCTTGAGGATCACGTCCAGCACCTCTCCCACCAACTCTGGATCCAGAGCAGAGGTCGCTTCATCAAACAGCATGATCTCCGGTTCCATCGCCAGAGCCCGAGCAATGGCAACTCGCTGTTGCTGGCCTCCCGATAATTCTGACGGGTAAGCATTACGTTTTTCAGGAATACCTACTTTCTCGAGATATGAGATTGCGCGGCTTTCATATTCTGATTTGGGTAACTTCAGTACGGTCCGAGGTCCTTCCATCACATTCTGCAATACCGTCATGTGGGGAAAGAGGTTGAAGTGCTGAAACACCATGCCAATCTTTGCACGGATTGGAATCAGGTCTCTTTCCTGATACAGCACTTGCCCGTTCTGTCGACTACCAATCAGTTCACCTCTTAGGCTGACCTCCCCAGAACTGGGAATCTCCAAGAAATTCAAGCAGCGCAGCAATGTAGACTTGCCAGAACCCGAAGCTCCAATGATAGCTAGGCTTTCGCCTTTGTTGATTTGCAGATCAATCCCTCGAAGCACCTGATTCTCAACAAACTGCTTCTTCAAATTTCGACAGGACAGGATCTCTAGACTCATTTTACTTACGGAATCGATTTTCAAGGTGATAGACTAAGAACGCAAATGGAGAGATCACTAAGAAGAAGAGAAGCGCAGCAACCGTATACGATTCAATGGGATTGAAGTGATAGGTGGAGATAGTCTTTGCCTGGTGCATCAACTCTCCAAAGGCGATCACCGATGCCAACGAGGTCATCTTCATCAACTCCACAACTCGATTCATGAAAGCCGGAATCATCCGCACCACCGCTTGAGGTAGAATAATTCGCAAGACTTGCTCCCGATAAGTCATCCCTAAGGCTTTACCAGCTTCCCACTGACCTCGATGAATGGACTGAATTCCCCCTCGGAAGATTTCTGCACAGAAGGCTGTGGTGTTCAAACCCAATCCCAGTGCTGCTGCAGCAAATGTATCAATGTCAAATGGTGAGATGATCGGGAAAGCAAAATAGAACCACATGATCTGGACGAGTGCTGGGGTATTGCGAAAGACTTCCACAAAGACACCCGCTGGAAAGTTGACCCAGCTGCTACGAGAGTAACGCCCCAATCCAACAAAAAAGCCAAAAAACAGTCCCGTTATCAAAGTCAGTAGACCCAGCTTTAACGTATTGAACAAACCCTGTGATAGCAGTGACCAACTGGCAAATACGGTCTGGAAGTCCCAAACATGCTCCATCAGTGTACCGTACCTTCACCAGTCTTGGCCAGCTGACGCTCAATGCGCTTAACCAGCAGAGAGGTGGGGAATAAAACAATGAAATAGAGTCCAGCCGCCACCGTGAAAACCTCTAGTGGTCGATAGGTTGACTGAGCAATGTTGTTAGCCTGATAGAGGAGATCCGCATAAGAGACCGTGGCAACCAGCGTCGTGGTCTTCATCAGTTCAATCACACGTTCCAGAAACGCAGGGATCATACGTTTGACTGCCTGGGGGAGAATGATCCTTCGCATCGACTCCAGATAGCTCATTCCGATGGCTCGAGCTGCTTCCCACTGTCCACGTTCAATGGAAACAATTCCACCACGGAACACCTCAGCAAAAAAAGCAGAGGATTGAATCGAGAAGGTCACCAGAGAGGCGCGAAAAGGATCCATCTCAATACCGGAGAGCATCGGTAAAGCAAAGAAAAACCAAAACAATTGAACGATCGGTGGTGTGGTTCGAAAGAACTCAATCAATACACCCACAGAGACTCTGAGCCATTTGTACGTGCTCAACCGAAGAATTGCTGCAAGCAGACCGAGTGGAATCCCAAATAGAAGTGCCCCACCAGTGATCTTTAGTGTGTTCAGCAGACCTGCTAGTAGCAGATCTAACTGGTTGAAAACCACTCCAAATTCCCAAACATAGCCCATCAACAACACCTAAGATCAACAGATAAAGCTTCCCAAGACTGTGCTCTCTTTAGAAAATACATTTCGCACAGCAGAGAGCAGATCACAATCAGAAAGCCTCGACAAGACATTCCACTTTTACTAGAAAAAGTCTCTGCAAGAAGCGGCATACTCAATCTCATTAAGTTTAAATCATCAATAATTTAATTAATAATATGAGGAGAGCATATTCGTTCAGAAAGAAAAAAAACAACTTGAGCTTTGGTCTCACAAAAATGACATTGCTGGCATTTTTTAATTTGGTTTTACCAAAAATTAATTTTGGTAATTCAAAAATGAATGGAAAATCAAAAGTTTTCGAAGATAAACACTAAGATTTGTGTTGATCAGTCAGTACATGTCAAACGAAAATTAAAGACTTTAGGGAGAATGGAGTCAGAAAGAACGTCAGAGGTCGTAGCAGATTCACTGATTAAAGAAATCAAGGGCAACTATCTC
>DPLM01000202.1 GCA_003541985.1 Deltaproteobacteria bacterium
TGGCTGGCGCACATAGAATCCAGTTTCCTTGGTCTCCTGGCGCAGATCACTGCCATCTGACTGACAGGACCAGAGGTTGCCGGTTCGATCGACATCAGACAGAAAATAGATCCGGCCTTGCCACCAGATCGGAGCGACCGGATTGCCCGGATGATCGCCGAGGGTACGTTCGAAGGTTCCTTCCCCACTGGCATCGACCCAGATTTCCCCATGACAACCTCCCCGGTAGCGCTTCCAGCGAGAATTCTGGACGGTGTTGCGGCCCAGCACTCGTCCTAATCCAGCAGGTTCTGTCGAAAGAGTTCGAGCTGGACCAAGATTCACTGAATGGATTGGACCTCCTTCCAGGGAAACCTCGTAGAGTTGGGCGTCTGCGTTACCATGAATCGAGCGATGTGCCCCACAGAAACGGATTGAGGTGCCGTCAGCGCTCCAACCATCAATGTGCAGCACGTGCCCCACGTAGGTCAGCCGTCGCAAGGGACCACCCTCAGCGGGTAGGCAGTAGACCTCCTGCTCACCTTCTTCTGCAGCGACTAGAGCCAGCCAGCGACCACAGGGAGAGAGACGTGGGGTCTGCAGTTCGCTACGGGATTCGGTCAGGCGCTGGGCCCGTCCACCCTCCAGGGCGACTTCCCAGAGGTTGTCTTCAGCCACAAAATAGAGTTGGTTCTTAGCAAAAGTAGGGAAACGGAGATAGCCGAGTACAGGAGAATGCATTGCTTCCATCAATCAGGGGAACGACAGTCAACAGAAAAAGACCATCACGATAAAGGAGGTATTCTGGCGAGGCAAGCGGAGGTATTAGAAAAATCTTGTTTCAATACTTCTCAATATTCATCATCAGCATGCTACTTTCCAACATAATTATTTTATCTTCATGACTGGCAAGCTTTAAGCAATTTCCTCACGAAATCCTGAAATCATAGATGCGGACACACAAAACCTGTTTGTGAATGTCTCAACACTTCCCTCGTCATTAGGAGGCCAAGAAAGCCAATCAAATTAGGTGTGATGCTGCTTTTGCAAGTAGAGAGAAATCCACGCAACTCTCATAACCACCCTGCAGTGCCCCACTTGAGTAATTCTTCCTAAAAAAGAGGTCAAAATGAAATTCGTTAGTTTGCTCACTTTTCTCCTGATTCCTAGCTTCTGCTTAGCCATTACATGCGACGAGTTACAGTCTCCTACACAGGTACGAGAATTTCTGGAGCGCTCCAAAGATTCTAATCCCATCTTGCGGCGCAACGTCAGCACCACCCTAGAAATCAGCCCGTGTGAAAAAGAAACCTGCAATTCAAAAAATCGCAAAGAACACCAAAAGGAAGTACTTCACCTATTGCGTCTTGACGATAAAAGTAGAGTTCATTTTCTGGAAGGATCAAGATCATCACAGTGTTTGATCCAGCGAGGCGAACGGTTGCTGGGCTGTGCAGCTTGCAGCGAGTTGGCTAACGAAGCGTGCCGAAGCTACCCAGATAGTTCTGTTACTCGTTTGCAAGGTACAAACATTGATTCGCATGACTTTTCTCTGCTGGCATCAGAAAGCAGTACATATTCCTGTAACGCATTAGAAAAAAATCCTGGGTTTTTCAAACTAGAGATCGGCATTTCTGGAGCACAGTATGACCAAGTGATTGCTTTTTTCGATGAGAAAAGAGAAATCCCTATCACCCTCAACTTTTTTACAGATGGTATACTACGTAAAGTTTACCGTACCTTCCCTAAGTACTATCTGCAAATTGATGATCAGTGGATCTCTACAGTCCTGAGAGTGCGCTCCACGCAAGGAAATGAAAAAGCTTTTGTTGCTGAAACATTGGTTTATGTTCAACGTGATGGCAACAAATATGATCTGTACTTAGACTCCAAAAATGATCCAAAGCTGAAAAATACGAATCCATCAAATCTCTTTATTACTAACTGAGTCTTGCGGATGCGCTCACTACTGCTCAGGTTCACTTGTCTCCTCAGTTGGATGTTAAGCCTCCCAGTTCTTGCCCAGGGCACCCAACCCTTTCCTGTATCAGCATTAAACTCCAGTACTGACATCGTTGAACAGCGTGAAATTCTTCCTGAAGAGTTGAAAAAATTCATTCCTGAGCCAGAACAATTTCAATACCTGCCCAAGGAATTACAGAACAAAGTGATTGTTCAACTTAGAGAGATGATTGACGCAGAAAAAATCTGGACTCAGCAAACAGCAACACTAACCGAACCCAGTTCCCCTGACCAACAATCCTCAAGTTCACAGCTTGAAAAAAACATTAAACAACTTTCTACCATTCGCTTAAGCCAACATCCTCTGCAACAGCAATTTGAAGATCTAAGTTCCCATAGAGACAATTTAGAATCACAGTTCCAAAATGCAATACAGCGAGGAAACTCCAAATTAGTTCGTGGATTAGATGCCCAATTAAGCGGACTCGAAAGCATTCTGCTGCTCACAAAACTAGCTCTACACAAGACAACATCACCAATGGTGGAGTCGGTACTAGATGCAACTAAATCTTCTACAAAAAACAAAAGCTTAGGAGTACTTCCAGCAGTTCAACTAGATTCAATTTCTGAAAAAAATATCTCCTCACAAGATAATTCTTCACAAAACGTAGAGATATCCCTAGTCCCAAGCTTTACTCGAGATGAACTGGGACTCGATGAAGACCCTTTCGCTGTAGCAGAGCCCACAACTGCTGAAGAAGACCTTGGACTCAGCGAAGATCCCTTTGCAGATATTGATCGGGCTGACGAAGATGAGCTAGGGCTCAATGAAGATCCTTTCGCTGTAGCAGAGCCCACAACAGTAAATCCTGAATCTTCAAACACTGGAGAAACTTTTGAAGAGAAGTCACAAACCTCTGCAGATGAGCAACAAGCAGCTGAAGACTTTCCGGTCAAGGTACAATTTTCCCATGCAGTGACTACAGTCTTTGGAACCAGTGAAATCGGTGGACTCTACCAGATTGATCCAGAATTTGAGAGTCTCAGTGAGTACACCTTCGGAACGACCTACGAGCAAAAAATCCGTGTTCAGACATCCCCAAAGTTCTATAACTACGCACGCCTGACCGTCAACTTCAATCAGCATTACGAACGCAACAAAGAGCAGTTTCTCGACAGCTATTTTACGATTCGAGAAATTTACTCAAATTATCAGGATGGATCCCACCAACTACGCTGGGGAACACAGATTTTTGAGTTGGGCAAGCTGGATTTTGACAGTCCCATTGATGTGCTGCACTTGCAGGAAATCACTGCACTCCTCTCATTGGATTTAGAAAACAGTAAGGAAGCCCTGCCTTCCCTACGTTACCAGTGGTTGGGAGAGGACCAGGCATTAACCCTGATTTTACTACCCTTAAGGCCAACAACACTGGGCATGCGTTTTACTGAGTTGCGGGAAAGCCTGGAAGCACAGGAAGATGGTGAGCAGGAAGATGGTTCTTCGCTAAGAGATTATTTTGGATTGCAATACCAATGGTTTGCTCCCAGCTATGATCTACGATTTAGTTACTTTCATTGGTTTGATCAGGATTCTTCTATCACGTTTGACTATGAACCATCTCAAGAATCCCTAGTTGAGAATAGTTTTGATGAGAGACGATCGGCCTTTGAAAAACTGGCAGCCAATTACACGGAAAGAGAATCTCAACTAGATTTCTTGACTCTTGAGGGAGATGTAAGCTGGGAAGGCTTAGTCTGGAAATTTGATCTTGGTTATTTCCTACAGAAAAATCTCTATTCCTATGAAATCGATGAGAATCGGAATCTATACTTTCGCACTGTGCGCTCTCCGTACCACACTTTAGCAACTTCCTTAGAGGCCCGTGTAGAGCAGATATTTCTACTCGGAGCCTACTCTCTAAGGCATTTTACTAATGTCCCAGGAGGTACCCATGCTGTGCGTTATGAAAATCAGGGAATCCTACAACCACATCAACGGCAGTTAACACGTCATCAAGTTTCTGGAATCACGGTTGTACCCTGGAGTGATGAAATTCAACTTCGCTTTGTAGCCTACCGAACCTTTCCTTTCGAACAGACAGGCTTACTACATATGACTGTTTGGGATGAACCCACCAATGACACCCAATGGTCACTAAAGTTCTTACGATACATAACTCCAGTTCAGAAGATGCTAAGCTCCGAAGTTACTGCTACCCAAGTTTTCATAAGCTACCGCAAACAGTTCCGTAGCGGCTAACATGAAAATGTCTTGGCTGAAACAGGGAAATCAATACTACCGGACTCTGCTTGTAGCCGTTGCTTCACTGACTGTCGTACTCGTAATTTTTGGTGGAAGTAGCTTGTTCAATTCCCAAGGCAAGCTACAGATTGATCCCACGATTGAACCTTTCATCAGTCGTGACTCGGACGCCTACCAAGATTTTCTTCAAACCCGATCGCTATTTGGCAATGAAGAAGTCTTGGTCGTTGCTTTGCAGCCAGTCCCTCCACAATCTGTGGGACTGGCACATCTAGAACTGCTAGAGTCTCTCCATAAAACTCTTCAAAGTCAGCTCTCAAGCCTGAAGTCGATTCAATCAGTTTTTGATATCCCTCGTCCTGCGGGAGCATGCTCCGGATATTCCTATTTCCATCAGGAGCAACCTGGTTCCATCTGCGTTTCTCGGTTACAACGACTACAAGAAGAGTTGGCCTGCCTACAAAACCCTACACCCCCAGCAAGTACTCCTAGTGATCTAGCTCTCTCACTGGAAGACGATCCATTGGGGGCATCCGAAAATCCTAGCAACAATTTGGCAGATAGCCTGCTGTTGGATCTAGATCCTACTGAGCTACCTCAATTTGATGAAATTTCCTCGGCAGTCCAATCCTGTCCTGCCAAAATTTGGCAAAAAACAGCAGAAGAGTTACGGCAAGAAGCCGATCAAGACATCAAGCAAATCTTGAAAGAGTTGGCAGAAAATTCCTTAGCACTAGGAGATTTCATTTCAGCAAAGGCAACGACCTTGGGAATGTTGCTGCAGTTCCACACTAGTTCCCTACCTTCCTCTGCAAAAACCCAAGAAACTCTGCAAAAAATTCTCAAAGAGTTCAGCTCTCCAGAACTGCGGTTAGCCTATGCCGGTCAGCCTAGGCAGATCTATGCATCGTCCAAAGCTCTACAGGAGGATATCGAAAGAATTTTACCCCTAAGCCTCGGTCTGATCATCATTGTGTTATTTGCTATTTTTCGGACACCTCGAGTGATCATCGTAGCTTTTGTCAACGTAGTTGTTTCGCTAGTTTGGACTGCATCTTTCGTTGGCTTGCTTGGTCACCGTTTAAATCTGGTAACGATAGCCTTTGCTCCAATTCTGATCTGTGTCGGTAGTGCTTACGTCATCATGGTCTTGGATCGATTTCTGAGCATCAGCAAAAATCTGCCGAAAGAATCTGTCGATAGTCGTGTCTCCAAGACTCTTGATGAGGTAGTAATCCCTGTGAGTGTTACTGCCTTTACAACAGTGGTCGGCTTTGCAGCCTTGATTGCCAGTCCTATTCCCGCCATTCAGCAGTTGGGGCTATATTCCTGTGTAGGAATTCTGCTGAGTAATTTCTTTGCTCTAACAGCCACCCCCTCGTTACTGAAAATTCTCCGAGTTGCGGCTCCTCACACCCAGTCCAGCCATGTTCGAAACTCCCTACGTTGGTTTGGTAAAGGCAGTGAGTGGCTACAATATCGAGCTCGGAAAGTCATCATCTTCTGGTTACTACTCGCAGCAATAGCAGGCCTCGGTATCCTGAACTTGAAAATTGACAGTAATTCTCAGGCGCTTGCACCAGCACATCCCCTTGAGCAGGACCTTAGCCTAATCGAATCTGATCTGGCAGGGACTCAGTCCCTTCGTTTAGTATTTCAGGCCAAACCTGAAGCTCAAGAAAAATTAGTTTCTGCCGCCACCATTGTCGGCCTAGATAATTTTGAAGTTTGGCTACTGATTCTGAAAACAGAACAATGGCCTGATTCCCTGAAGGGATTGCGTATTGACAAAATCTATTCGCCAGCCCAGATGCTCTGGGTCTATCGGAATGGCTTGGATGATTTGAATGATCTGGAAGTTCAGCATTTTTTTGAAAAATTGGCCGAGCAAGACGGCCCAGTATTTCTTAGTCCAGATGGTGAAAGCTTACTGGTGACTCTTCGGCTGAAAGCAGATGGCTCATCAGAACTACTTGAACTACGAGAAAGACTGCAACAAAAGTTGCCTGAGTTTGTTCCTCACCTTGATGTTACTTTCACGGGAGGAGCCGTTCTGACAAGTGAATCAGCGAATAACATTGCCTCAGGACAGATTAACAGCGTATTGCTGGCGCTATTTCTGATTTTTGGAGTGATGTGGGGCCTCTTTCTCTCCTGGAAGATGGGGGTAATCGCACTTTTTCCGAACATTGCTGCTGTTTTACTTTTCTTCGGAACTCTTGGCTGGTTTGAGATACCGCTTGGAGTAACCATTTCAATCATTGCTTCCATTGCTCTGGGCATTGGGGTCGATGATACCGTCCATTTTCTGACTCGCTATCATGAACGGGTTAAGCAGGAACGGGATCGACACAAGGCAGCGCAATTGGCACTGCAGCAGATGACCCGACCAATGCTGACAACCACCCTTGCCCTAGGTCTAGGTTTCAGTGTCTTTGCGTTTTCTGAGCTTGATTCTCTGCAGTTGTTCGGGTTGCTAACCGCTTATACCCTGCTGATCTGCTTAGCCACCGACTTGACCTTCCTGCCAACCATTGTGATGGAGACTGGCCTGGTTACTGTTTGGGATTATGTTGGTCTCCGCATCAACAAACAGCTGGTTCAGCATCTGGCAATCTTCCGTGGCCTAAGTGTAAGAGAAGCTAAGATTGCAACACTCCTCGCCTACTCAGAAGATCTGAAAAATCGACAAGTTCTATTCAAAACTGGAGATCAGGGTCAGGAGATGTTTGTCATACTATCTGGAAAGATACGAATTCAACAAAATCCAACGGGCGGTGCAACTCTGGCAGAACTAGGGGAGGGGGCGACATTTGGGGAAATGGGCTTGTTTCGGAAAGCACAACGTAGTGCAACGGCAATAGCTGTTGGCGAAACTCGCCTACTGGTAATAAATCGAGACAGCCTCTATCACCTGATGCAACAGCGTCCTCGCATCGCAACTACTCTTTTTCTCAATCTTGCTCGACAACTCCGGCAGGCAATTTTGCGTACCAGTCAACGGGTACTGGATCAAGTATCAAAGACTCAACAGGAAGAAGCACCACCAACTTCTCAGCCCAGGCCTCTGATGCTGAATATCTTTCAGGGCATGACAACCAAAGAACAAGAAAGTCTGAGAGGTTTTGGCGTGCTGCGATCTCTTCCCCAGGGTGAAAAAATCATGAATCAGGGTGAACAGGGTAAAGAAGTGCTTATATTGCTACAAGGTCAGCTAAAGGTGCAAATAAATAAAGATAAGGGCTATGTTGTCCTCGCGCTGATCAATCCCGGTAACTTAGTTGGAGAAACTGCTTGGTTGGAAGAAAATCTAGTTCGAACAGCTGATGTAGTCGCTGGAACAGATAGCCTCGGGCTATTCTATGATCGTCTTGCACTGGAAAAATTGTGTGCTCAAGAGAGTCGTCTAGCAGCTCGGTTTGCCTTCAATCTGATCTGTCTGCTTGCAGATCGTCTGGAGGCCGCTAATGAACAGCTAGAACATACAACAGCAAGAGCTGGAGTCTAACCTCATACACAGATCCACTCCTTGTGAACCTATTCTCACTATCTCCACATCCAAATTTTTCCCCATCTCAACGGAGATCGAAAGAATTACACCCCATAAATCGTAGTCGCACGTAGTCAACCGTCCATTTTCCAGAGTCATCTCGCAGGGTGGGAGCCAGTTCCTCGGCGATCTCGGCAATCATTTCTTCGCATTCTGCTGAAGCTGTATTCAGAAACGAACCTGCAAAAGTTTCCAACCAGCCTCGAAGCTCTCCAGGCAGGGCCGTTGGACGGGGAATCAACTGAATCACTGGCACCTGAAAGCCGGCTTCTTCCAGGAGCTGACGATATTCCTCCACACTTGGGAAGTACCAGGGATTCACAGGTGCTAAGCCTCTGCGCTGACGGGCCTTCGTCAGCGCAGCCAAGACGGAAACTACATTTCCCTGTCCGCCCATTTCTGCGACAAACCGACCAGTAGGCTTCAGCGCTCGCCTCACTCCAGCAATGACTTCTCTAGGCTGAGTCATCCAATGTAGGGCTGCATTAGAGAACACTGCATCAAAAACGCCTTCGAATTCTAGATGCTGCCCATCCATTACTCGGGCGTTGATACCTTTTGCCAGCGAGGATTCAACCATCGCAGGGCTACTATCAACCGCTATCACATGGCAACCAGCATCTATCAACTTCAGCGTCAGCTCGCCATCTCCACAACCAAGGTCGAGTACCGTCTCCCCAGACTTTGGATTCAGCAACTGCAATACTGGTTCTCCCAAATCACTCACAAATCGTGCGTTTTGGTCATACCCAACCGGATCCCACTGCGTAGCGATGTTTTCCTCACTCATTGCTGACTCTCTGAATCAATCGGTAAAATCGGTTCCAGCTCCTCCTTTCGGACCAAGTGGTCATGTAACATCCGTTCAGCAGTCTGGGCAATCGAGCGGAAGTACAGTCCTGGATAGGGAGCAAATAGCTCATCTGTAGCAAGCTGACGTCGCAGGCGATCCTGGAGAGTCTCATCCAGACGGAGCAGTTCATAAACCGGCAGGCGACCTCCGACTGCAGACCGAACCAGACGCTGGGAAAGTACCAGTAGCAGGGTGTCTGCAATCAGCGCTCGCTCGATACCAAGATTTTCTGGGCGCTGCAAGCAGTTAAGTATATTGTTCGTGTGCAGGGTTGCCAGTGCCAAGTAACCCGTTAATCCTGCCTTGAATGCAATCTGAGCAGTTTCCTTACAACGCATCTCTCCCACCAGCATCATGTCTGGATCCTGACGCAAGGTTGCTCGTAGGGCTTCCGCAAACCTTACCTAGCCTATATGCAGGCTATACCAAAACCTGTGGCAGGCGGATAATACTTAACTAAATCTTCAATTGTGATCACATTCTTGCACTGAGCGCCGGGGTTTCAAGAGAGCATAGAGCGTTGTTTTCGTACCGCTGCTGGTTGGTCGAACCATAAGCAGCATCCTGTATTGACATCGCATCATGGTCTTAAATACCGCTCGATCATTTTCATAAAAACCAAGTTGTGCTAAATCCAGCCGCAGGTCCCTAGATTCCGACAAGCGTAGCACTAGCTTTTCACCCCTGGTCGATCATCAGACTGGAGAGCCATAGACCGTAAAGCTGGCTATCTGGAGTTCGTTGCTGCGGGTAGCCGTCCTAAGGTCCGCCGCGTACTGCGATGACCAACCCAGCCTTTAGCTTCAGGTGTGGTAGCAACTGACTGGAGAGCAGAGAACTGAATTCTGGTAGTGTCTGCAATTCACCATCAATACATAGGCGCTCCAGCAGTTGATCTGGCTGCTGGCCAGGTTGCAAATGAATGTTGGAAGCACTACAGCGCAGGCCCACGTTGAACAGTTCCTGCCACTTTCAGGAAACCTCCACTTCCTTCATTGCAGAAGCATCACCACGTCTTTCACGATAGAGTTGAGCCAGCCGCACTCGGTTCACCAAGCCAAAGCGGAGACTGGGACACTGGAACCTCAAGCGCAGAAGACGTCACCAATCAGCCAGAGCAGTCAGCGTCAGCCAAGGAATGCCATCATTACCCACCAGCAGCAACAGGGATTCATGAGAGAGTTCTTCCTGCCAGCTCCGAGGGATAGACCACAACTAGTTAATCTCCTCTAGCAACAGTAGCAACTGATACCGACGAGCCATGCGTTCCAAGATCACATCTTCCCGTGTGGGTTGTTCCTCGAGGACTCTATACAGCTAAGAAAAGCTAGCTAGTGATTTTTCTGTATTCTCCAGCTGGCAAACTAAGTTTCTGGGCAGTACTCCCCCTAGCGCAACCGCTTGAGTAACTACATTAAGCAGCCCCTACGTATGCTG
>DPLM01000061.1 GCA_003541985.1 Deltaproteobacteria bacterium
GTGAAATGTTCAATGACCTGGCCATCGAAACGAGTCATTCGATCCAGTTGAACTTTGGTCAGTATCTTCGAGTTTTCTAGGTTTGGTCGTCCTAGCAAGCGGGCGTGGCCTTCCACCAGGCGAAAGTGAAGGTCTTCATCGGGGAATTCAAAGATGCTACCCATCCAAGCTCCAAGAAAACCACAAGGTTGTAGCGCGATTTCGAGCAGAACACTGGCTGGGAGAGGAGTGATAGAACTTGGGTCCGCAAAATACCACTCCATTTCAGCAACATTGTATTCCGCAAGCAGTCCAGCTGGCTTTGAAAACTTTTCAGTTTCTCCGAATACTTCCAACACTCGAGTCAGTAGTTTTAAATCCAGACATGGATTTCTTTGCGTGAAGGGTCTTGCATCAAAGGGCGCGTACTTCTCACCAAAACACTTGGCTACTGATCCATCGGCAAAGTTCTGAACAGCAACTTCATCAAAAGCTGGTTTTGAATTTATGGCAACTTGGAGAGGGATTTGTTGATGGATTTCTTTGTCACTTTTCTTAACCAAACGAACCCCAACATCCCTGAAGTCAACAACGATGCGATCATCCACTAACACATCTATGTTAGCTATCATGTAGGGCTCTGGATCAACTCCGATATCTTTTACCTCCAGATTATAGGTCATCAATGAGTCAGATGGGATTACCTGGCCTCTGCACCTGACAATTTGGGGAAGATTGAGGATTGGTTCGAAACTGGCGTCTTCGGTGAGGGTTTGCAGTCCCAAATAGAGCATGTAGAACTGAAGCAATTGAACACAGCCCTCTGCGATCAATGAACCAGCCATCACAGGGTCTTTATAAAAGTGACAGGTGAAATACCAGTCGTCCGGCCGAAGTTTCTTTTCTGACTCAACGGTTCCGAGTCCCCAGGCTCCCCCATTGGTGTTTACATTCAGAATGCGATCGTTCATCAGCAATTGCTCAGGGGCCATTCTTAGGGATGGATTTTTATTCGCTTGCTGATACTGCTCTCCAAAGCATTTGGCCGGACTACCGTGAACTAGATGGAGCAGGTCATCTCGCTCAAAAGTTGTCTGGTTACAGTGAAGTAGTGGAGAGAAATTGGTCGGCTGAATCTGCTGACGAGTCTGGAGTTCTTTCTCTGTATGAATTACCCCCTTGCCCTGTTCAAGCTCCTCTTCAGTGAAGAATCCCGCACAACCACCATCCATTCTGAGCACCATTTGATTACCAACGAAGCACTTGTAGTGGAAGAAAAAGAGTAGGCTTTCACCATGTCTGGCGAAGGAGTCGATGTGAATTTCATACCTAAGTGTTTGTCCACCTCGTGGAAGAGCTTCAATGAAAGTCATCGTGCAGTCGAGCAAGCGGTAGACACGGTCCCCCCGATTTTGAAAATCGATCCCAAGGTAGCTGATCAGCATCAAGTCACACTGGCCAGATTCGATGGCTACGGCCCAAGGAATGCGTTCATCTGTTGCAAACCAAGCCTCTTTGGGGATGTCGTACTCAGTTGTAATGCGGCACGGTTTGAATTGGTGGGGCTCTGCTTCCAGTTCAGTTACCCTGGTGACAAGCAGATAGGGGTCTAAGGGCAACCGAACGCATCGCTCATAGCTGTCGATGATGGCATAGTCTTGACCAAATACTTCAGCGATGCGTCCACCTGCGAACTCAAGCAGGTCCTCGTAATCGAAAACTACTTGTTTCCCAGTGGCGTCGATTTTAAAAGTGTTGCCAGTGATTGTCCCCAAGGTTTTTGAGACGAAGTTTCGATCCGCTTTCTTGGAAATGCTTAGAAATTCTGGGGAGGGTGTTTCTTCTTGAATTGTTGAAATTTGAGTGAATTCAGCCGGGCGGTTTGACTCTAGAAGATTTTGAACTATTCCTCTAAAAGCAGTCTCTCTCAAGTTGAGGAAGGCTCGGTGGGCCTGATGGTGGCTTGGTGGGGTATATAGATGAAAGCCTGATGGTAACCTTTGAGTTGATGAGGGTTGGTCAAAATTCTTTGACGATTTTAAGCGGTTCAACCAATTCTTCACCTCAGGTTGTTGGTTCAGCAACATCTGGAATTTCTCTTTGATGGGGTCTGAACCAAGGACTACTCTACGCGTCAGTGGCTTTTCTTGGATAGGCTTTTGATGACTATGAAGCTTTCTTTGAAGCTTTTCAGCGTTGCGCAAGAGTCCACCAATCAGCTGGAGCATGCCTTCGGCAGCACCACATTTTCCGAATAGATCATTCAATTGATCACTTTCTGATTTTAAATCATCCAGTGCTTCATAGATTTTGGAGGAATTTTGAGAATCCAGATTTTGCAGAACTATGGCGCCTCCACCCTCCCCCAAAATATGATCCTCCTTTATCGAAAGCATCCTTTCTAGATTTGCCTGCAGGTCTACAGCAACTAGAACAAGCCCATCAAGATCTTCTTCGGCAAAGAGCCATTTGGTGATTTGTAGGCATTTCTCAACAGAATCCTCTCCCATTGATACTGTAAAAGCAGGGCCATGAAAATCGTGTAAAGCAGCGATTCGTGAAGCCATTAGGTTCCCGATGGTGCTTGTGAAACTGTTGACAGTTTCCGGTTGAGGCCATGACTGACGAATGATTTTTATTAAATGGGTTAGCTGATTTTGCGAATGTTCATCATGAATGAGTCCTTTAAAGGCCTGACGTATTTGCGCTTCTAATTGAAGTCTTCCGCGAAACTGGTGAAGTTCAGCGTCAGTCTCCATCGCAATCAAAACAGCTATCTTACTGCCGTATTCCAGACCTGCATCCTGAATGGCTTTTTCTGCTAAATGAATTGCTAAAAGCTGTTGAGGAATGAGTTGTTCTTTCTGATGAGGAGGCAGCTTGAGCTCCTTTAAATCAATCTCAAAAGCCTCTAAGAATGCAGCTTTGGGGGCTGAAGTGGTCCCCATTCCCTGCCACCTTGTTGTAGGCAAGGATCTGATTTGAGTTTCATGCCGATCAATTGCATCAGCCATCTGAAGGCGATTTAAACAACCTCCAAAACAAGCCTCAAACCCAGTTATAAATAAAGTTTGATATGGATTTTTGATTGGTTTGTCTGAGGGCTCATAGATCCGATCCTGTAAAATTAAATGGGCATTTGTTCCACCAAATCCAAATGAACTGATTGCTGCAACGCGAGGGACTTCCGATTTTAGCCACTGAAAAGGAAATCTAACGATTTTTTCACTTGGCAGTTTTGAATTTGTAATACCAATTGAAGCAGGAATTGATTCAGACTGAAAAGCGCCAAGGATTTTTGCAAGGCTGCTCATTCCAGCTGCAGTGAGCATGTGCCCAACATTTGATTTGACGGACCCCAACCGAGGAAGTTCCTTATTGAAGAAATCTGAAATTGACTGTGCTTCAATTCGATCGCCTAGCGGAGTTCCAGTGGCATGGCATTCTAGATAATTGACTTCACTAGGGTGAAGGCCCGCTTCTTCGTACGCTCGCTCATAGGCTCGTTTTTGGCCGACTGGATTTGGGCTTAATACAAACTTCCCCTTACCATCATTGGACCAGCCACTTCCCCGAATAACCCCTAAGATCGGGGTAGTCTGATTTTTAGCATCGTCCAATCTACGAAGTAAGACCATACCGACTCCTTCGCTTGCATAAAGTCCCCTAGAGTTTTGATCAAGTGGTGCGCTGGTCTCGTTACTTTCAGGGTATGCTTGCAGCAGAGAAAACCCTGCATGAATGAAGAAAGGATCTGCGGCACTGACTGCGCCAGCGAGCACCCAGTCAACTTCACCCCTGCGTAACGCCATGCAACCCAGCCGAATGGCATATAGGGAGGAAGCACAAGCAGCATCAATTGAAAAAGTGCACTCCCCAAGGCCCAGTTCCCTTTTCAGGAATTTAGCAGGACCGCTGGCTGTTGAAAGATGTTGACTCCCTTCTGTTGAGCTGGATTCCAAAAATTGAGGCAATTCAAAATTTTCTGAAGCACAAGCTTTACGCAGTTCTCTCTCCCAGAACTCTTTGTAGAAATCCATCGCGGTTTGATTTGATGTTCTTGTCGGAAAAGACAGATTTCCAAGGATAAGACCTCCATGAGGATGATGCGCTTTCTCGAGATCTATACCTCCTTGAGCAAGAGCCTGTTTAGCAACTTGCAGAGACCATCGACAGGACGGGTCAACATTTCTCCAATCGTTCTCTGCCCAGTCATCTGGTTTAAGTGTCTGTTGATCATCAACGAAACCTCCTTGAAGGCAATAGATTCTGTGGGGTGTTCCCTTGGCGGATGAAAAAAACTGCTGGGCGGGTAAAGACAAATCGTCGTCAGTCGCATCTCTCCAAGAGGGTCTTTCCTCCTTAAGAAATCTAGTGAAAGTTGACAGTGAATCAGCCTCCGGAAAGAGACACGCAAATCCAGAAATGGCAATGGGGGATGTCATGAGTCTTTTAAATATATCCTAGAGAAAATTTGGCGAGATTATTTGTTTTTTGGGATTCGCCAATGAGCAAGTAGCCCAGCTATCAAGGTGAAGGTGAGCAAATAATGGACTGTGACAGGGAGTTCCAGTTCATCGCCCCAAAGAAGTAGAATGATTCCGCTGATAAGAAGACCAATACCAGAAATCAGTTGCAAGGATCCGGAGAGCAATGTCCAAGAAAATTTTCTAAGTTTTCCTCGATGAGTATTGAGATGATCAATGGCATACATCGGGAAAATCACAATGAAGAAGAAACCAACCCAGATATGCAACAGTGAGATAAATAGATCTTCTTCGTCAATGGGAAGATGATCTTGCCAAGTCAAAATAAGCCCCGTCAATATCAAGAAGCAGGAACTTGAAACGACAAGTCTTCTCATCCCTGGGATTTCATCTGAAACATAGGTTCCAATTTTTCACTGAAGGTTACTGCAACTCCCTCAAAGCGAAGTACACAATAGTTCGATTCATCTAAGAAAACCAAGTTGGCAAGTAGTTGAGAAGTACCTGAAAGTTTTTCGTTCTCAATCTTGATTTTGTATTTTGAACTTTGAAGGGGAGCTAGGAATGAACCACTGTCAATGGACAATGGGAGGCTTGGCAATTTCGTGATTTCACGCCCTTTGACTAGCATTGCCTGGAGTCCTGCATCTAACAAAAGTGGAGCAAATTGATTCCCAACCCAATTCTTGATTTTCTCAATAGGAACCTCAGGCAGATTCACATCGAAAGAACTAATCTTGGTTTTTGCGTTTGAGGAGGCTGAGAGCACTTTAAAGTAGTTTTCATGAAAGAGAGTGCCGTTTTCATAGGCTTCAAAGTTTGAGGGTCCCCAATCATTGGTAGCAGCTTGTCTGTAAGGTTTAGTTGAATCAGCAGTGAGAAAAACCTCGACATGATAGTGTTGTTTAGCCAGTGATTTCTTCTTGTCTGCACTTTGTAAGGAAATACTGATACTAAAAACATCACTTAATTCACTTATAACACTACCCCTGATGGTAAAATAATACGAGATCTGATCATCAAAGCGAAGTCCCTGAAGAACTTTAAAGTTTTGAAATTTGTAGATTTTGTACCCAAGATAGTGATCATTTACAGTTTGGAGCAGCAGGGTAAGAGCATAGGTAGCTGGCAGGACAGGAATCCCTCCAATTGAGTGATCTTTAAAGAGAACGTTGTTTTCAAGTTTGAGAGTGATGGACTCTTCCCAGTTTTTGGTGGAAATAGATAAGTCTTTTCCCCTGATATCGTTACCAATGACAAAAATTGGCGAAGGAAGCTGATCATTTCTTAGTGCCGTTTCTGCAAAAATCCTTGCACCTTCTTCTCTGGAGATTACTTGGATCCCCCTCTGGTGAAAAAGTTTTTTTAGGTTTTTATCTACCATTCCTCCATCCCATGGTCCCCAATTATAGCTGATCACCTTGATGTGTGGATGATTTTTTTGTAGATTCCAAGCAATTTGATTCATTGTTTCATTTGCAATAGCGTAGTCGGACTGTCCAGGATTGCCGAAGAATCCAGCTCCGGAACCAAACAACAAAACATGGTTAAGTTTTGATTGGTCTAGTTCTTTCCAGATATTACGGAATCCATGGATTTTCGTTCCATAAACTAATTCAAAGTCCTGAATCGATTTTTGTTCAAGCTTCCGATCTGCCAGAATCCCAGCCCCGTGAATTAGACCTGTGATTGGGCCATGTTTTTGGATGATTGGTTTGATGGAACTCCCCAATGCACTTCTATTGGAGATGTCTGCTTGAACATAAACTGGTGTTGATCCGAGTTTCTCAAGTTTATGGATCGTCTGATTGATTTCACGTGTGGATTTAACTTGTCTGATCATCTGATTCAGTAATTTGGGAGTTGCTTTCTCATCTTTGGTTTTTAATTCCTTCAATGCAGCTTCTTTTAGTTCTTTATCAAGGACTTTAAAAGCCCAAGCGGGTTCTTCTTCCAGTGCAGACCTTCCCAATAAAATAAAGGTATCAGAACTGTGTTTAGCCAGTGCTAGCAGGCAATCAGCCGTGACCCCTTTTGCTCCGCCACTGACAAGCCAAACTCTTGGTGAAAGGGCTAGTTCCTGTTGAGTAAATTGAGGTGTGTGAAGAATTCTTTCAAATTCCCATCTTTGGCGGTTCTGGTCCCAACCGACCTGATTTCTACTGAGATTTGGATCATTCCATTCCTGCCACACTAGATCAGTAAACTGTACTGAATCGAAATCTTGATGGATATCGATAAATCGTCCATGAGTCTCTGCCCATTCTGCCTGTACCGTTTTTGCGAGCGCAGAGAGGCCGTTAGCCACTTGAAATTCGATATTTTGTCCAGAACCAAGTTTTCCGTATCCTTGGGCTACATATATTATTCTGCTGTCTGAAGCCAATTTAGTCTTGATAGCTCCTGTGAAAATTAGAGCTTTTTGAAGCCAAACATCACCACTTCTGTCCAGTTCCTCTTTAGATTCATTAAACTTTGGATGTAACCAGATCATGCCCTGGAATATCTGATCGCTTCCTAGAATGCGATCGATTTCTTTTTTGAGACTGATCGCATCATTGTGTTGCTTCCAGTCAATTTGATTCATGCAAAGAGAATCAACC
>DPLM01000046.1 GCA_003541985.1 Deltaproteobacteria bacterium
TTCGAAGCTTATGCGATCAACTACCGTCTTCCAGACCCCACTGACTCTGAAGGCGGTACTCAGATCTTGCACACAGAGTACAGGTTGTCTTAGATTTTTTTCAATTTCATTCACTGCTCATCCCTAAGTTTCGGGTCAATGGCATCACGAAGTCCGTCACCCAGCAGATTAAGAGAGAAAACGACGATTAGGATCGCAATGCTTGGAAAGAGTGCGAGCCAGAAACTATCCAGAATGTTTTCGAATCCCTCCCGAATCATCCCACCCCATGTTGGTGTTGGAGGTGAAACTCCTAGTCCGATAAAGGCAAGTGAGGCCTCGACTCTGATTGCTGTGGCTAGCCACAGTGAACCCATCACCAATATTTCTGGAAGAATGTTTGGTAGAATATGACCAAGCATTAGCCTTAGGTCGGAATAGCCTAGGGCGCGGCCGGCTTCGATGAACTCACGCTCTTTTATTGCCATCGTGGGGGCCCTCGCAATCCTTGCAAAAGGTGGAATTGCAGTAAATGAAATGGCTATCACAAGGTTGGTAATACTTGGTCCCAGCATCGCAACTACGATCAACCCGAGAATTAAAGATGGGAAAGCTAATAGCACATCCATTGTTTGCATGATGATTATGTCGGTTCTCCCTCCAAAATATCCCGCAACAAGACCGATCAGTGAGCCAATGATCATGGCTGCACCTATAGCAAGTAAACCAATTGTCAACGAGATACGAGCACCCCAAATGAGACGGGATAGAGTATCACGACCGTAGTAATCGGTACCCATAAGGTGCTCAGCAGTTGGTGGCTTCAGTCTGTATAAGATACTTTGCTCGAGAGGATCGTACGGTGCCAGCATAGGTGCCAGAATTGCAGCTAAGCAGACCAGAAGAAACAATACAAGGCCTACCCAGGATGTTTTATTTGAGTTGAAAGCAGTGAGGAGACCAGACCAGATTGCTCTCAGAGTAGTACGCCAATAAACTTGTGTCCGGGTTTGCTCTGGCGATTTCATTTATATTTTACTCGTGGATCAATAAGTCCGTAGGTCAAATCAGTAAGTAAATTTACCACAACGACAATCAGGGTGTAGATAACCATCATGCCTTGAAGCATAGTGTAATCTCTTTGATTCAACGCTCCCACGATCAACTTACCCAGGCCCGGTCGATTGAAAACAATTTCTGTCAACACAGAATTTCCAATCAAGATTCCAAGATATAACCCAACGACAGTAACCACAGGAATCATAGAATTGAGCAAGCAATGTCTCCAGATGATCTGGGAGAAGATAATGCCTTTAGCTTTTGCGGTACGAACATAATCCTGGCTCAAAACCTCAAGCATCGAAGAGCGGGCAACTCTTGTAATATAAGCAGCCATGATCAGACCAAGATTTATTGCTGGTAGCGCAAGATCACGCAGCCTATCTACGAAAGTTGTGCCCTGTCCAGAACTAATTACAGGAAACCAGCGGAGTTGAATGGAGAAAACCAACAGAAGAAGAATGGCTGAGACAAAAGCTGGAAAAGAAAGCCCGATCAGTGAACTAAGTCGAGTGAAGTAGTCTGGGAGGCGATTACGCTTTACTGCCGACCAGATACCCAGAGGAATACCAATTAACGCACCCAAGACCAACGAAACTATGGTTAGCTCAATAGTTGCCGGTAGAACCTTGAGGATTTCTGCAATGACTGGGCGACCAGATACCAGCGAGGTCCCCCAGTCGCCAGAGAGGACGCCAACCATGAAATCGCTATACTGAACGATGAGCGGTCGATCAAGACCTAGCCGAGCACGAAGAGCATCAATGGCTTCCATACTTGCTTGGTCACCTAGGATCACCATTGCGGGATCCCCAGGCAAGATTCTGACAATGAAGAAGACCAACGTCAGAACCGCGAAGAGCGTTATAATGGCAAAACCAAGCCGCCTGATTACGAAACTGCTCATTGCACAAGAAAAGCTTTAGGGCGTGCAGCCAATTGGCAAGCGACACCCTGGTAAAAAACAAACGTCATGCGTTATCAGTTTTTGAAATATGCCTGCTCTGTAACTGGTGGACTAAGGTTAAGAGAACCCTTTACATCAACTCCAAGATCAAGTGAGGAATTCCAAGCCCAAAGCTGAAGGTTCTGAAAGATGGGCACAGCACAGACTGTATCCATAATTTTTTGCTGTGCAGTCTTCCAAAGTGCTAACTGCTTTGTACTATTAGATTCAACCCTAGCTGCCCTAATCTCGGCGTCTGCAACATTGCAATGTGAGAAGTTGGTTACAGCTGTAGGTGTGCCGACGATCGAAGCACTATCAAAAAACTGAGTTAAATATACATCAGCAACAGGGAAACGTGCTGCTGAATAGTGAACCACTTGTGAGAGATCCTTACGGATTTGTGCATGAAAAGTGGCATGCTCAACAGTTGTTATCTCAAGATTTATCCCACTTTCTTTAAGTGTAGCCTGCACTGCCTCCATGGTCGAGAGCATCCCTGAGAGGCTTGTATGAATAGTCTTTAGTGTCACACCATTGGGATAACCAGCCTCAGCGAGCAGTGCTTTTGCTTTCGCTGGATCATGTGGATATCTAGTGATATCATTGGTATAGCCAAGATATCCTTCCGGAACAACTGAGACGGACTTACGTGTAACTTCTGGACCCTTAAACTGGACCATTAAATCGCGATTGATTGCATGAGCGACAGCTTGACGAACAAGTGGGTTGTCAAGAGGAGGCATTGTCATATTAAGATGTATGACAGACATTTCTCCAGGCTCCATCACTACTACTTCAGTGTTTGGGATTTTCTTGATTCTATCTATCCATGTCTGATCCTGTTTCCCGTAGATCAGATCAATCTCACCGGATTGAAACGCTAGGTCGCGGCTTGCATCGGACGGGATGTAGCGATAATAGATTTCCTTGATCCTAGGGGCCCCTCTAAAATAATCTTCATTTGCAACAAGTTTTACGTATTGCTGTGGCTGATAGTCAGCAAACATAAAAGGTCCAGTACCAATTGGGGAGCGCTGGTAGTCTTCCCCTAAATCTTCGACAGCATCCTTACAGACCATATTGCCCCCATGATAAGGTACTAGCAGACCTAACAAACTGGGCACAGGTTCTGTCAAAGTAATTTTGACCTCATATGAACCGGTTGCTTCAACACTACCGACGGCACCAAAATCTTTTGCGAAACTAGACGTTTCCTTACTAGCTGCGCGCTGGATAGAAAAAACTGCATCCTCAGCGTCGAACTCCCCGTATTTACCGTGACACTGTACACCCTTGCGCAGCTTAAACGTCCAAGTCAGACCATCAGCGGATGAGGTCCAGCTTTCAGCCAAGTCTGGCTCAATAAACTGTGGGCTAGCCTGTCCAGGTTTGATTCGGACAAGGCCGTTATACATCCAGTGTAACAGCCCTTTGTCAGGCGTTGTTGTAGCAAGATGCGGATCTAATTTCCCTGCATCAGCAGATCCCATTCCTACGTTTAAAGTTGTCTGCGCAGCATTCGCCGTTGAAAGTCCCATTAACACACAGGCTACTGCAAGCAAAGATCGCTTCATAGTTTTCTCCGTTTTTCACGTTGATTGAGAGAGAATCAGACGACATTGACTAGATCTAATGTCGTTCGACGCAAAGATCGCTCAATCTTTTTTTTGGGTCAAGACCTTTCGAATCTCACATGTTCAAATCTCTGATAAAATTGATCACTGAGGCTGTAGTTAATTTTTAGAAATTGCGGTATTAAATTCCAATAAAAATTATTTGCTTTCTACAGAGAGCAAACGCCCAGCGAACATTGGGCTTAGGCCTGCAGCACTAGGTTAATTGTGGTAAAGATAGTATGCTAAAATTTGCCAAAACA
>DPLM01000353.1:0-4390 GCA_003541985.1 Deltaproteobacteria bacterium
GAAAATTCGATATACCAAATGCCGTTCACTGGAGACATCTTACTCTACGGTGGAGGACAAGGAGAAACACTAACAGCAGCTGAAATTCTCTACGATAATGGCTTTGATACCTTCTATTATGTTGATCGCTTTTTGGATCTATATGAACAAGTGGATGAGTCATTTTTCACCACTAGTGCTGATGCTTTGAAAAAATTACAATCTCAGCACGAGAGCGCTTCAGATGGATGGCTGTTAGCTGTCGAACCAAAATCACCGACCAAAGGTGTTTACACACTTCGACCACTGAAAGAGGAAGATACCGAGCAAATGCAACGTTTCGAGAAGGAAGGAATTATCTTCTGGATGGATTTCTCATTACTGCCTTTTCTTGAGGGTACCGAAATTCAAATTGACGAAGACACTGGAGAGATCGAGGTAGTTAATGAAGGTTTAGGTATTGGAAAGCTACGTGGAAATTTCGAAGAGCGAGTGCGTCAAGTTTTGGATGAACAAGTCAATCCTATGGTTGCTTCCCATGGAGGTGTCGTCAGTCTCAGTAGAATTGAAAATAGTGAGGTATTCTTGCGATTTGGAGGAGGCTGCCAAGGGTGTGGAATGGTGGACGTAACTCTTAAGCAAGGCGTAGAAGTAATGATGAAAGAGAGTGTACCGGACATCGTTGCCATCCATGATGCAACCGACCATGATAGTGGATCAAATCCCTATTACCGCTGAATCGAACTGAGTAACAATGCAGGAAGAAGACGAATTTTATGGGATGATTCATCAGGCTAGGGATGAGTTTCTTGATAAGCACGAGTTCCAGGATCAATCCTGGCAATGGGCCCGGGAATTAGACGATGAGGGCTTTTTCCTGTTTTGTTACCTAATGCACGATTATGATGAGAAATTACTGAGTAAAAATTCCTACCAAGAGACAGTTTACACTCTGAGTCTCTTGCGCCACCGACTCTTGCCACAAGACCTAACCAATCAAGGGATCACTTTGATGGAGCAGTTTCAGATTCTCTTTAATTTGTACGAAAGGCTAAAGCGAGAAAACATGCACTGGGACCTATGCGAAGAATTTATTCAAGAGCAATTGAAAATGCACCTCCAACAAAATTAAGAATTTATCCGGTCGCAGCCAGTGGGGCAGTTTCGTTACTTGGCAAGAGCAGATTCTGATTGTCTAGAACGAGGGAGGAGATTTTATCGTTCAATTTCATACTTGCACAGTTATCAGCATGGCGAATTGCATTTCTAATTGAGTAAGGCTTTGAACTACCGTGACAGATGACAACTGTGCCCTGTACTACGAGAAGCGGGGCTCCCCCAATTTCAGTGTAATCTCCCCTCTCTCTCAAAGTCTTGAACGGCCTCTTCATAAGCAAATATCCTAACTTTGCTAACCAAGACTTCTCAATTTCTTCCTTCAGAACCTGCCTTACAAAATCAAAGGTCCCCTCTGCCACCTTCAGTGTGATATTCCCCACAAAGCCATCACATACCACCACATCCACTTCGTTTTGGTACATCAACTTGCCTTCGATGTTCCCATAAAAATTTAGAGTGCTCTTTTTAAGCAGTGGATAAGTTTCCTTGAGATTTTGATTACCTTTACCTTCTTCTTCACCATTATTGAGAAGAGCTACTCGTGGATGATCAATGTTCAGCAACGTTTGAGCATAAGCTCCCCCCATCAGCGCAAATTGCAATAAATACTCTGGTTTGCAATCAGTATTGGCACCAATGTCCAGAATTACGAAGGGATGGTTGCGTTGTGTGCTCGGCATAAGAGTAGCGATAGCAGGTCGATCTATTTTTGGAATAGATTTTAGAACAAATTTGGCAGTGGCCATCGCAGCTCCAGTATTGCCAGCACTCACGACAGCGTCAACTTCTCCACACTTGTGCAGATCCATCGCAACGCGGATTGAAGAATCTTTTTTTTGCCGCAATGCTTGACTTGGGGATTCATGCATTTCCACCATCTCTTCACAGTGGACAATACGCACTTTGTTAGCTGAATGTGGCATGTTTTTGAGTCGGTCTCTGATCTGCGATTCATGACCAACGAGAACCACTTCTATGCCCAATTCGTTGGCGGCTCGTACGGCTCCCTCCAACTGCATGGATAACGGGGAATCTCCCCCCATCGCATCAACCGCTACTGGCATGCTTGCACAAGATGGTGGGTTGTATGAGAGGATGAACATCCCCTCGGAGGATTCAAATGATGATTAAAACTGCTGCTTAACTTCCATAATTTGGACACCTTTAAAGTATCCACAATGCTGACAAACTCGATGGGGACGTGTCATTTCACCACAATTGGTACAACTGGAAAGAGCAGGAACTCTTACGTTGACATGGCTTCTACGATTATTGCGTCTGCTTCTAGAAATTTTACGTTTAGGGACTGCCATAATTGCTCCGTGTATTTGAAGGGCTGATCAATTATTTTGCCAACCTGGCTTGATCAGGCTGGCAAATGGATTCTCTATATTTAGATTTTTGATTTCTTGTGGATTCAATGGAATTTCGCAGGTTGGTTGCCCTTGCTCCTCGCATAAGTTCCTAATCGGAAGAGATAATATTGCCTGATCTTCTAGAATATCTTGCCAATCAATTCGGTCATTTCGATAAAAATCGATATCCAAATCTTCATCATCTAACAATATTTCTTTGCAGTTCTGTGATTCCGGATTTGTCTCGGGAACCATTTTGAAGGTGAATTCTTCATCTACATCAAATTGCAGGATTTGACCACAACGATCACAAGAAATTGACAATGTCCCTACAAGATTTCCGTAACAGTTCACCTGTTCGTTTTTCCGTTCTAGATTAATTTGATACTCTAGGATTGAATTTCCTGAAACCAAAATATCGCTCAGCCTTGGCATTTGATCCACTGTAAGTTTACCTTTTTGAATCCAGACCTTGGATTCTGACAACACAGAGAATTGAATAAATCTTTCCATGTCACTCAATCGCCTGCGGCATTGATCTCCTCCAAAGTTCTAGCGGTAGGCAAAGGATCCGTTTTCTCGCTGATCACAGGAAGTTCTTGACTCTTATCGGCATTGATTTCTAAAAATTCTTGATATTTCTCAGGTAGATCCACATCCGCATATATTGCTTCGACGGGGCATTCTTCTACACAGGCGTTGCAGTCAATACATGATTCTGGGTTAATGTAGACCATTTCTGGTCCTTCGTGGAAAGCCTCTACCGGGCAGACCTCCACACAGTCAGTATACTTGCATTTATTGCAACGTGCCGTGACAACATAAGGCATGGGGGGCTTTTAACTTATGAGAAAAATCGAAATGAGTTTTTCTGAATTAAATTAAACTTTTAATTTTAAGTTTAATTTATTTTGAGGGCAAGTTAAAACTGGAAAATGTTTTTGTTAGCTTATTTAGAAAATACAACTACACAGAAACGTCCCCTAAAATTACAAACCCAATTTTTGGTGTTTGGCTTGTTATTAAGGCCTTTATTGGTTAATCATACAAAATATGTCTTTAAACTATTTATACCTTTCCTGTAGGTAACTTTCTATGATGAAATGGCTTGCCCTGTGTTCAGCGATTCTAACTTGGCCTCTCATTTCATTTGGTGCCTTTGTGCGTCTGAAAGGTGCTGGGCTAGCTTGTCCAGACTGGCCGCTGTGTTATGGACAATTGATCCCACCACCTGGCTACGAGATTGCGCTCGAAGTCGGCCATCGCTTCGTTGCTGTTGTGCTTGGTATATTAATTATTTTGATGGTTATACTAGCTTTCTCACGTCCTCACTATCGTGAATACAGAAACCTCAGTCTGGTCTGTTTGGTGATGGTTTTGATACAAGGAATCCTTGGAGGCCTAACTGTGACGATGCTGCTAAATCCCTACATCGTCACAGGTCATTTGATCGGAGGAAATCTTACATTCGCACTGCTGGTTTATTTCGCTTGGAAGACTTTCCATCTTAACAAATTTCCAAGCACATTCAGTTGGTTCCGTTGGAGCAGTTGGAGCCCAATGACCAAGAAAATCTCCGGAATGGCAATAATACTTACGATCATCTTAATTTCAGGTGGCAAAAACAGCACAACCTATTCCGGCTACTCCTGTTCCGCTTTTCCTGGTTGCCATAGTGGCGCTCCTTTCTCCATAGCCATGCCCGCACCAGATGGAAGTCCAAACGTTCCGGAAGCTTTTGTGGGACAATTCATGCCGAATCACTTCAACGAATGGATTCACATGTTGCACCGATTCTTCGCTATTTTTGGTGGAACTTGGCTAATGTTCATGTCTTGGCAACTACACAAAAGTTCACCTCTACCTCGAATTCGTCATGTGGGCTCCGCAATCCTACTTATGATTCCTCTAGAAATTTTAGTCGGCATAGTCAATGC
>DPLM01000353.1:4780-5950 GCA_003541985.1 Deltaproteobacteria bacterium
ACCTTGGTTGGCTTGATAACATATGCACTTAGTGAATCTGCGCTCTTGTCCAGTGAAAGAGACTCGGCTTCGACCGAAAACATAACTGCACATCCAGCCAGAGCAGGAGTTGCCGCATGAATACTCTCCCTTTTTCCAACCGTACAGCTATAAGTGCAATTGTTACTGTCAGCACTCTTGTCTTCCTCTTCCTACTATGGTTGCTCTATTTCAAGGAGAGTACTGGTATTGAGACAGAAATGGATTTGAGCTTTATGCCTGCGCTCAATGCACTGCTGAACTCATCTTGCGCACTCTTTCTGGCTCTGGGAGTCATTGCGATCAAGCAAGGAGATAAGGAGCGTCATTGGAGAATGATGCTAACAGCACTGGGGTTTTCTGCGGTTTTCCTGGCTTCTTACCTGGTCTACCACCACTTCCAAGGAGACACTCCCTTCGAAGGTTCTGGCTTCATCAGACCAATTTATTTCTTCATCTTAATTAGCCATATTGTTTTTTCCGCTGTCATGCTGCCCATGATTTTCACAACTCTCTACTTTGCTGCCACAAATAACTTCACTTCTCACCGCCGACTGGCAAGATACACTTTCCCAGTCTGGATGTATGTTTCGGTTACTGGGGTGTTGGTATACCTGATTCTCTATCATTGGCCCACATAATAAATAACTATGATGGCTCCAATAAGCCATCACCTGTCGAAGTAGTCCAAAAGTCCTTCAATCAAATGCCTAAAAGCGACCGTAGTCCGGTTTTTACCCCTCTGGAATCCAGCAGTATTCTAAGCCTAAGCAGCATCATGTTTTTTCGGATGTTCGGGCTTTTTCTCGTACTTCCGGTCTTTAGCATATTAGCTCAAGAGTTGGACAGCGCCACCCCTTTGTTGATCGGACTAGCCTTTGGTGGGTACGGGCTGACCCAGGCTATTTTGCAAATTCCATTTGGCATTTGGAGTGATCGCATAGGCAGGAAACCAGTCATTATGGCTGGTCTTTTGTTGTTTATTATCGGCAGCCTAATCGCTGCTTTTGCTGACAACATTTATTTGATGATCGTAGCCCGCTTACTACAGGGAGCTGGTGCCATCAGTTCTGCTGTCTTTGCTCTGATTGCAGATCTGACAAGACCAGAAGTTCGCACCAGAGCGAACGCTGGCATCGGTGCAAGCATTGG
>DPLM01000353.1:6346-6892 GCA_003541985.1 Deltaproteobacteria bacterium
TCCGGGATTTTCGGTCTCATTTCCCTAATGGCAACAATTGGATTATTCATACTTTGGCGATTCGTTCCTGAACCTGAAAATCCGTCCAGAAGCTCAAACACTCCGACTCTAGACATGATCAAATCTGTGTTGGTCTTGCCTTCCATTCGCACAATTGATTTCGGGGCATTTGTTTGCAGCACTGGGCTTTCAGCTGTTTTTTTCATGATTCCAATCCAGCTTGCAGCGCAAGGTTGGATAAGCTCTGAGCTATGGCAAATTTATCTTCCAATGCTTCTAAGTGGGGGCTTAATCATGGTCGGATCGGCGATTATAGCAGAGACCAAAAATTGCTTCCGCGAAGTAATGTTTGTAGGAGTTGGTTTTTTGATAGCATCTGTTCTCTGTTTGAATTTTTTTCATGAATTTCAGCACAAATTTTTACTGATAGCAGGACTCTTCCTGTTCTTCATGGGTTTTAATGTTTTCGAACCACTATTCCCTTCCCTGGTTACTCGTCTGACGAACACAACAACCAAGGGGGCTGCCAGTGGTGTTTACAATTTT
>DPLM01000351.1 GCA_003541985.1 Deltaproteobacteria bacterium
GCCCCAAACATCAAACCTGAAAATGGTCAAATTCGTGAGGCAAACAGTTTTTTGCTTGAAGCTCTGCTAAAAACAGAAGCTTGCGAGGTAACCAGGCTTCACCGGGTTGTTGATGATTTGGAAAGTACAATTAAAGTACTGAATGAAGCATTAGAGGCAGATGCTTTGTTGATATCAGGTGGCGTATCGGTTGGCGACTCAGATTTTGTCAAACCTGCTCTAAAGGAATTAGGTGTCAAAGAAATTTTCTGGCGGGTCAAAATCAAACCTGGCAAGCCACTATTCTTCGGACAGCTTGGCGACACCAAGGTTTTCGGATTGCCTGGTAATCCGGCGTCCACGTTCGTTCTTTTTGAAGAATTGGTCAGGCCTTATCTGCGTAAATGTCTTGGACACTATCAACTTGAAGTGCCCAGAAGATCTGCAAAAATCACTGAAGATTTTGATGAAACCTCAGAAAGGCTACAACTTTTGCGAGCCCACTGGTATCAAAAAAATGGGGATGATTGGGTTCGTCCTATCACTCCACAGGGTTCCTTTAGTATTGCCTCGATAGCTAAGGCTAACTCACTGATTCACGTGCCTGAAGGTTCTCAACCGTTACGATCTGGGCAATCAGTCAGGGTTCGACCCCTCGCACATCGCTTTGCTTTATTTGGTTAATGAAAAGAATTCGGCAAACCCTCACGCTTGAAGATTTGGCAAATCAACTGGATTTACCATTCAGCGGCAAATCCTCGCTGGAATTGACTCACGCCTGTGGGCTGGATCAACTTAGACCTGGAGGGTTAGCTTACTTGGCTTCCGCTAGTGGATTGAGCAGCGTTCCTACCCCGAAAGGAATTCATCGAAAAAATCATCATGAAGAAGAAATCAAAGGTGATGAAATTGCGGTGATTGTTCCAGCTGGTACCAAAGCTGAAGGTCGAAATTTTCTGTTTGCCCATGATCCACTTGTAGCTCACGTCAAAGCAACAGCCCTTTTGCATCCCTTGCAACACCCTGAAGCGCAAGTGCATCACTCAGCGATCTTGGGCGATAATGTTCAACTCGGAGAAAATGTTTGGATAGGTCCTCTGGTGGCACTCTACAATGGAGTTAGAGTTGGCTCAGGTAGCATTATACACGCTGGCTGTGTTCTGATGTCAGATGCATTCCTTGGGGAAAATTGTGAATTGTTTCCAAAAGTTGTAGTACAGGAAGATTGTATTATTGGTAATCGTGTGATCCTCCAAAGTGGATCTGTGATTGGGGCAGATGGGCATGGTTATTTTCAGAGAGAAGGTGTCAATCTGAAAATCCCACAGGTGGGCCGTGTGGTAATTGAGGATGATGTTGAAATTGGTGCCAATACTACGGTTGATAGAGCTCGTTTTACAGATACTGTCATTAAGGCTGGAAGCAAAATCGATAATCAGGTTCAGATTGCACACAATGTTGTTGTAGGCGAAAATGCGCTGATCTCTGCCCAATCGGCTATAGGAGGAAGTGCTACTATTGGGCATCATCTGATTTTGGGAGGGCAAACTGGAATTCGTGACAACGTTCGGGTCGGTAATCATGTAACAGCTGTTGCACGCTCGGTGATCACCACAAATATTGCCGATAAGCAGGTAGTGGGTGGAATGCCTTCCAGACCAGTTTCCCAATGGCGCAAAACTCAAGCATTGATTCACCGACTTGAAGAACTATTTGACCGGTTGAAAAATTTAGAATCCCGCTTGCCATGACGGAGGAACCCTCCACCGTTGATTCAGAAAGCCTTTCTGTTCAAAACTCTGTGATTTCCTCCTACCAAAGGGCTTCTTCCCAAGGAAAGCGCCTTTTTGGTCTCCTGATAGATCTTGTCCTGATCATCCTTTTTCTCAACACACTTGACAGCTTTTTTCGGCAGGAACACTGGGATCTTAAGCAGCAGACACGAAGCTGGTTAGACCTCACTTGGTTCTATGGTGGGGTCATGTTTTTTTTAGTGTTTAGAGATCTTTCTCAGAACGGTAGCCCCGGGAAGCGCATTTTGGGCATGTGTTTACGTAAAGTTGAAAATCTTCATGAAAGAGTGCCAAAAGACAGATTATTGAAACGTAATTTGAGCTTGTTCATCCTTCCATGGGAGGCTTGGGAAATCTTCAAAGATCCCTATGGAAGGCGCTTGGGAGATCGGTTAGCAGGTACGGTAGTCATTGATAATCCGGATGCGATGAGACCCATGCGGCGCCTATTGCTTACAAACCTGTTGTTCTTTGGTTTTTTCGTCATCGCCTTGGGCCTGCAGCAACCAAACATGCGCAAGACCTCAGCTTTTCAAGTGGCTTATGAGGTGGTCAAGCAGGATTCAAGATATTTAGGATTACAGGCTGATGGGCTCAAATTAGAGAAACCAGAATTACATCTCGATTTTCGAGAAGATGTAGAGGATTCCAGAGTTCGTTTCAGAGTTAATCAAGATGAAAAGATACAAATCTTTGAGGTCGTACTCACCTTTGTAAAAAAGCCATCACCTCACTGGGAGGTCAAAGGTTTGGAATTTCAGACCCTCAATCAAGACGAAAAGGATTAAGCAAAATTGTAAAGAGCGGTTGCTACAGATGTTAAGAGCATGGTAAAGTCTGATTTTTTCTGAATTTCTTTGAAGGATGGAGTAATGGATCTCGCTGGTGAACATATTTACTTGATGGACACAACTCTTCGTGATGGTGAGCAAACCCAAGGAGTCTCGTTTACACCTTCTGAGAAGATGAATATCGCGAAGGCGCTGCTTCTGAGAGTTGGGGTCGATAGGCTGGAAATTGCTTCAGCGAGAATCTCCCAGGGAGAACAAGAAGCTGTTGAAAATATAGCAGGTTGGGCAAGTAGCCAAGGGCTACTGGATCGTGTAGAAGTTCTCGGTTTTTGTGATCACAAGAGAAGTGTCGACTGGATTGTCAACTCTGGTGCCAGAGTAATAAATTTACTAACCAAAGGCAGTGAAAACCACTGCAAGAATCAGCTTCGGAAAACACTTGAAGAACATGCTGCGGACATACGCCTAACTGTTGAATACGCTCAAAGTAGAGGCCTGAAGGTAAATATTTATCTCGAGGATTGGTCAAATGGCTATCGAGATAAGCCAGAATACGTTTACAACCTAATGAAGTATTTAGAAAAGTTAGATATCAAGCACATCATGCTCCCTGACACGCTTGGAGTGCTATCTCCGGATGAAGTTTTCAATAGCTTGAAGGACATGACCTCTAGATTTCCATGGGCCCCTATCGATTTTCATCCTCACAACGACTACGGTTTGGCCACCGCAAACTGCCTTTATGCAGTTAAAGCCGGGATTCGCAATCTGCATTGCACAATGAATTGTCTTGGTGAAAGAGCTGGAAATGTGTCACTTGCTGAAATTGCAGTGGTCCTTCGTGATAAATTGGGGGTTCACTTAAGCATTGACGAAACGAGTTTGGTACCAGTAAGCGAGATGATCGAGAACTTCTCCGGAAAGAGATTGGCTACAAATACCCCGGTAGTTGGTACAGACGTGTTTACGCAAACAAGTGGAATTCACGCTGATGGAGACAGGAAAGGCGGTCTATATCACAATCCTATTCAGCCCGAACGTTTTGGAAGAATTCGAAGTTATGCATTGGGGAAAATGAGTGGCAAAGCGTCGCTAGTAAAAAATTTGGAAATCCTAGGCCTGCAACTTTCAGAGGAAAATCTACGAAAGGTATTGGAAAGAATAGTACAGCTTGGGGACTCCAAGAAAAATCTGACACCAGCTGATTTACCTTTTATAGTTACTGATGTCTTGGATGATAATGTAAATCAGCGACTCCGCTTAGAAGGTTGCAGCATCCAGAGTGGTTTAAACCTCAAGTCGACTGCCTCTGTTTGCTTAAGTTGGGACGAAAAGGAATACACAGAAGCAGGATCAGGTATTGGTGGATACGATGCTTTCATGAATGCTATCAAGAAGATCCTCAAACGCCGTCAAATCATCTGTCCAGACTTAGTGGACTATGAAATTCGGATTCCCCGAAGTGGAAAAACTGATGCGTTGACCGAGGCAGTGATCACCTGGAAGATGGGTGAGCGTCAACTCCAAACGATTGGTGTGGATGGAGACCAAGTTATGGCAGCGGTTAATGCTACCTTGAAAATGCTGAATTTAATAATGTTAGGGAATCAAGCAAAGGCTGAATCAGCAGCCTGACCTTTGAAAATGCACTGTAAAATTATTGAATCTCCCTGCCCGGAGAATGCTGATTTCCCAAACACCCTATTCGTCCCCATCACTGGAAACCCGGCAGGCTACCACCACCTAGTTTTGGCAGAGTTGGCTTTAAGACAAACGCCTGTGCTATCAAAGGTGGTTTACCTCCTCTCAAATGGTCATCATCCAGATCCTTCTAAAAGATCAGTAACCCTCCCCAAAGACTGCCGTCTCCAATTGATGCAGGACTTGCTGGCAAGTTTGCATCAAAGTTCTGGAACTCGACTCAATGTCATTGTCGATGAAGTCGGAGAGACTCTTCGTCTTCGCCAAGTAGAGTTATTCATCTCGATCAGTGAATTTTCGAGGGAGGGCCCTGTTAAACTTTTAGATAATGTCAAAAATATTTTCTCTTCTGCCCAGCCATATGACAGGCCCAAAAGTGAGCTGATTCAGATTTTGGTGGGTAGTGACTTGAT
>DPLM01000295.1:0-2985 GCA_003541985.1 Deltaproteobacteria bacterium
TGGGATCTACGGTGGAGCAACTACACCCACAGAGGCAGCCGCAGTTGCTGCAGCCTATGCGCTAATCCTGACAGCTTTCTTCTATCGATCGCTAAACTGGAAGGGGCTCTATCAGATTTTGTTGGAGAGTGCGCGTTCATCGGCAGCTGTAGGACTCGTGATTGGCGGGGCGCTGATTCTGAACTACATTGTAGCCAGTGAGAACATTCCGAACCAACTGGCTGGAGTTCTCAAGGAAGTTGATATTGATCCTCTCATGTTTCTGTTGGGGATCAACCTACTCTTGCTGTTACTGGGATGTGTACTGGACGCCACCACGCTGATTCTTGTGGTGATTCCCCTCTTCATTCCCTCCTGCCGTGCACTGGGCATTGACTTGGTTCACTTTGGTGTCGTTGTTGTGGTCAATTCGATGATTGGCTTGATCACTCCCCCCTACGGAATCCTGCTCTTTGTGATCAATGCCACGACAGGGATTCCCCTGCGAAGCATTATCAAAGAGGTCATCCCATTCCTAATGGCTCTCCTTGTGGCCCTCGTAACAATTGTCCTATCTCCAGATTTGGTCCTCTGGCTACCTCGGCTGCTGGGCTATAATGCCTAAGTCTCAGGCCAAGGCCTTGGCAAGATCAACGACTGATTCCCCTCCCAGTTTCAACAGAACCTGAGGATCCATCTTCACCTTAAGGTCTCGTCCACCTCCTCCGACAATAATCCACTCGCAATCCATCACCCGAGAATCAATCCACAAAGGCAGGTCTATTGGGAGTCCCAGCGGGGTCACTCCTCCCACCTGCATTCCTGTCAAGGTCTGCATCTCTTCTGCAGTGGAAAAAGATGTTTTGCGTACTCCCATTTTCTTGCGAACCACTCCGTTGACATCCAGACGTGTGGTGGCCAGAACTACACAGGCCGCAAAGGTCTTGGGCTCTGCTTTCGATGCGATCACCAGTGTATTGGCAGACTGATCCAGTGGGATGTTGTAGTGAGCACAAAAATCGGCAGTATCTGCCAGTGCCGGATCGATCTCAATGATCTCAAAGGTGAGTCGAAGCGGATTTAGGAGGTTTTCCAGTTCAGTTCGGGTCATCGGCTCCATTAGGTCGTTGATCTTTCCCACCAAGTGGAAAATTCGAGTTATTGATTATGAGGGTAAACAGAATATTCAGGCAGGGGCTTTCTCTTGGTCTGATCTGGGAACAGCCGACTTGCGGAAGAGCAACATCCCACTTAGTACCAAGAGCATTCCACCGGCATGGTACCACTGAAAATTCTCACCAAGAAAAATAATTGCTAAAAGCGAGGCAAAGACTGGGACCAAGTTGATGAAGAGTCCTCCTAAGTTGGAACCTATCAGTTCGACCCCTCGATTCCAGAAGAGAAAAGCGAGGATCGATGGAAATATCGAGACATAGCCTACCGCCCAGGTGAGTTGCGGACTACCTTGAGGCAATCTTACCCAATACCACTCAAGTAACATTGGTGGAATCAACGTACTTCCTCCTAAAGCAAAGGTAACCGCCAGAAAACTCATTAGGCTGATGGCTGGTTTGATTCTGAGCAGTGTGGTGTAGGAAGCATAGGCCAGCACTGCTAGAAGCAACCAGAGATCTCCAAGCACTAACTCAAACTTCTGTAAACTTCCCAACTTCCCTGAAAAAGTACCAATCCTACCCCTAGGAAACAGAGTAAGAGTCCAAGCCATTGGCGTTGGTTTGTACGTTCCCCAAACCACCACCAAGATAGTAGTACGATCACTGCGGGTCCCGATGACTGCATTAAGGCAGCATTGATTGCCTGTGTAGTCTGTAAGGCTACATAAAAGAGGGTATTAAAGATGGTGATTCCTAACAAAGAAAGTAGGAGCAACATCTTCCAGGAGCTACGAATCGTCTGCCAGTCATGTCTTATCGAAGGCAGGGCAAAGGGTAGAATCAGGAGAAAAGCGAACGTCCAGCGTATCCAGGCGAGCGTGATTGGTGAGATGAACTCTGTCATCCCTCGACCCACTACTGTATTGCCACCCCAGAACAAAGGCACCAAGGTCAACAGCAAGTAGGGCTGAGCAAAAAACCATTCACGCAGTTGCTGCACTGTACTCGTCTAGGGCTTGAAGATGGCTTTGAACTTCTACTTGTGGAAGGAAACTAGCGTTGAATCCGTTCCGAACCAAGCGCAATGCCTGCTCTTGAGTGAGGTCCAGCTCTTGGTGCAATGCGAAGAAATTTTCGTTCAAGTAACCACCAAAATAGGCAGGATCGTCTGAATTAACAGTCACACAAAGACCAGCATCCAACAGCTGCAGCAAGTTGTGTTGTTTCATTTCTGGGAAAACGCAGAGGCGGATATTCGAGAGAGGACAGACAGTCAACGGCACCTGCTCTTCAGCAAGCCTTTGCATTAACTTTTCATCTTCTGCAGAACGAACTCCGTGATCAATCCGATGAACCTTCAGCAGATCAAGAGTTCTCCAGACATAGGCAGGAGGCCCTTCTTCGCCTGCATGAGCGATCCGACGATAGCCCTGTTCCTGAGCTTGGGCGTAGAGTCGTGCAAACTTTTCTGGAGGATGCCCCATTTCTGAACTAGCCAACCCAATTGCGACGAATCGCTCACGGTAGGGTTCGACTTTCTTGAGCAAAGCCAGCGCTTCCTCTTCTGACAAGTGTCGGAGAAAGCTAAGAATTAACAAAGTTGACTGGCCCCAGTCTTTTTGTGCTTCCTGGATTGCAGATTCAAACCCGGACAGCACCGTCTGCAGAGAGACTCCTTGCGGGAAGTAGGTTTGTGGCTCCACCATGATCTCAGTGTGGACTATGTTCTGTTCACGACACTTGAGCAGATAGTCTCGCATCAGGTGATAGAAATCCTCTTCGTTACGTAACACAGAGGCACCGAGATAGTAAAGATCAAGAAAGCTCTGCAAGTTTTCAAAATCATAGGCTACTTTAATTTCCTCCACACTGTGGTAGGGCAGTGCCACTG
>DPLM01000295.1:3370-4196 GCA_003541985.1 Deltaproteobacteria bacterium
TGCAGGTGCAACTCACACTTGGGCAAGCCCGTCAGCCACTTTTGCCAGTCTTGTCTGCTTTGCATCTCAACCTCCAAGAATATTCAACTCTCAAAGGGCTAGAAGATCTGCCTGAATCAGTCGAGCAGTCCTCGACGAGCCAGATTACGCATCAAATCTGCAGTACCAAAGGTCCAGGGGGGACAGTCCGGACTGAGGGCCACCTGGTTGCTGAGCGCACCGAGACAAGGAGTCTTGATGGTCACCCAATCTCCCACTTTATGAGTGAAGCCTCCTCCCGGAGTATCTCGGTCCTTCGTAGGCGCAAACATAGTTCCAAGGAACAGCACCAGACCATCTGGATACTGATGATGAGGACCAATCGTTGCCTGGGTCAACTCTTCAGGACTCCGGCTGATCCGGTTCATTGAACTGCTTCCCTCCAAACGGAATCCTTCGGGACCAACGATTTCTAACTGCACCTCTGCTTGCTTGACATCTTCCAAGCTGAAATTCACATCAAATAATCGTAGGAACGGCCCCAGTGAGCAACTAGCATTATTGTCTTTAGCCTTGCCTAGCAGAAGGGCTGAGCGTCCTTCCACATCCCTCAGATTGACATCGTTACCCAACATCGCCCCCACAATTTCTGCACGACTGTTTATCGCCAGCACCACTTCTGGTTCCGGATTGTTCCAACTAGAAATTGGGTGCAGGCCAACCCGGGCTCCCAAACCAACTGAAGCCATCGGCTGAGCCTTGCTAAAGACCTCTGGATCAGGACCAATACCAACTTCAAGATACTGTGACCAGAGTTTTCGTTCAATCAGCAATTGTTTCAATTCCA
>DPLM01000304.1 GCA_003541985.1 Deltaproteobacteria bacterium
AGGATCTCGTAGGCTGCTGGGGCAGAAAAGCAAACATGAGATTCTATCGGGGCACTGGCTCTTCGCTCCTGTATTTGTGGCTTCAGGCTAATCTCCTCGAAAAACCGGTAGAATCCTTGAGCGATGAGTTCATAGGTCTCAATCGGCCCACCACAAAATGGAGGTTCCTGCAAACAGCCAATCAGTGAATATGTCAAGTCTCCACCATGAAGAACAGCGCGTCCTCCCGTTGTACGACGGAGCACAACGATATTCCGCTGACGACACCAGTCTAAATCAAAATCTTCGTCTAGCATCTCATTGCGACCCAAAGACAGTGTCCAGTGATCCCAGCGATAGAGCCGAAGAGTAGGAACCATTCCTGAATTTTGCTTGCGAAGAAGCCATTCATCAGCTGCCATATTAAAGCTGCCACTACAAGGCTCTTCCTCTTCGATCAGGTACCAGGAAGGAGTAAGATTAAGGTCCGTCATTCAGGCCTTTGGGAAGCCAGGCAGGTTCAGGTTGGCTGCAATGTCGCCAAAGTTACCAAACTGCTGAGTCAGCGCGGTTTGCATCCGCTGCTGTCCTTGGCGAATCCCTTCATTGACAGCAGAGAGCACGAGGTCTTGGAGGGTTTCAGGATCATTCGGGTCGATCACTTCAGGATCGATTTGTAAGGACTGCGCTTCGAGTTTCCCATTGAAGATCATCTTGACCATTTCTCCCCCAACAGAAACTTCATAGGTTTCTTTTGCTAGCTGCTCCTGCTGCTCCTGCATGTTGGTGGAGAGTTCTTGAGCTTTTTTCATCAACTCGCTCATTTCAAACATAATCGCTCCTATAAAGTGTCAGTTCTTGGGTGAATCTTCGCTGGCGTAAACTCACCCTTTAGTGCAGCTCAATATCGTAGACTTCGCTACCAGCAAAGATCTGAAGGATATCCTTCACTTGAGCGTCCTCACGGGCTTGACTCTCCCGCTGTCTTTTAAGTTCTTGATTCTTCCATTGATCATATTCCTGCAATGTAGTGCCTTCTATTGTCGGCTGATCATCTCGCTGAATATCCACTGATCTACCAGCAAACTCCTGCGCCAATTGTTCAAGCTTTGCCTGATGTTCCTTATTGAACAAATCAGGCGGATGCCGAAATCGTAGCCGCCATACATCAGATTGTAAATCCACAGGGAGCGCAGTGCGCAACAACGTACCAATCACTGAGGCACGATTGTGCACGAATTGTAGGAATTCCTGCCAGTTCAGCGGAGGTTCCTCTGGTTCGTCCCGCTGTTCAGATCCGACCTCTAGCCAACTTTCTGAAGACTTTCGCTCCCCGAATTCAATATGTTTCAATGATTGTTGCGGCTCAATGCCGAAATTTGGAGTTTTTTTTTGCTCCAACCCTGTTCCACTGCCTTTTGCTTTGAGCCTTTGGATTGCTGTTTTAGCTACAGAAGCAGGCTCTTCTAACGATTCGATGGGGAGTTCACTGGATACTGATGGCTCTTCAACAACATGTGATGGCGAAGCTACGTTGGTAGCTGACGCGTAGAAACTCGGGTTTGTTGGAGATTTAGTTGGCTGAAATTGATTTGATTGGTCTCTTGTCTTAGCCAGTACTGGCACCGGTGAATCAACTCTTCCATCAACCTCTTGACGTAATGTGCGAATTTGCTGGAGCATATCTTTCACTCCGACCAGCGGCTGCACAGATGCTAATTGGAGTAACGTCATCTCAAAGCAAATTCGTGCATGGACACTCCGTTTCATCTGCTCTTCTAGTTGCATCAGCAAATGAAACATCTGTTGCAACTCCCCCTGTGTTGTCAAACTAGCTAATTGACAATACTGTTCTTTTTCATCCTCTGCAACTTCTGCAAAGCTCAAATCTCCGGACAAAACCAAGTACAGAGATAGCGTTTTCACCGATTGTAGAAGTTCCTGCAACAGTTCCTGCAGGTCAAATCCGTGTTGATAGAGTTCCTGAAAGGCCTGCATTGCAGATCCTGATTGCTTACGGAAAAGGCATTCCAACAATTGAAAACGCATGGAAGCATCCGCAATTCCAAGAATTTGTCTCACCTCAGATTCACTTGCCTGCTCACCGGCAAAGCTTAGTACTTGATCAAGAGATGTCAGAGCGTCCCGCATACCTCCAGCGGCATGACGAGCAATCAACTCCAGTGATTTTGGACTGAGTTGTAAATTTTCCTGTGCAGCTGCCTGGTTCAGAAATTCTAACATCCGTGGCAAGGGGATTCGCTGAAAGTCATAGCGTTGACATCGGGAAAGAATAGTGACCGGCACCTTGTGGGGATCTGTTGTAGCCAGAATAAACTTAACATGGTTCGGTGGTTCCTCTAGGGTCTTCAGCAAAGCATTGAAAGACTCTAGCGTCAGCATATGGGCTTCATCAATGATGTAAACTTTATAGCGACAGCGAGCCGGTGCGTATTTTACGTTTTCACGAAGTTCCCGAATATTTTCAATTCCACGATTTGAGGCCGCGTCAATCTCGTATACATCAGCAGAAGCATTACTGCTAATTTCCAAGCAATTCTCACATGCGTTGCACGGATCAACGTTGTCGGGTTCCAGGCAGTTGAGAGCTTTTGTTAAAATTCTAGCCGCACTGGTTTTTCCTACCCCACGAGATCCACTAAATAGAAATGCATGGGCCACTCGGTTGCTACGAATCGCGTTCTGAAGAACTTGCGCAATGATTTCTTGACCGATCAGATCGGAGAACCGTTGTGGTCGCAGTTTGCGGGCAAGAACAACGTAGGACATGTTAGTAGGGAAAATTGGAGAGGCTGAGTTTTGCGGCACATCTACAGGATCTTAGTGCTGCTTCCGTTAGGACCTGACACGGTTCGAAACTTTCGATTGCGCAAAACCCAACCATTTGCAGCTTTCAACAAGGAAACAGGAGGGGCATAGCTGGCGGAAAGGGAGGGATTCGAACCCTCGGTACGCTCTCACGCACACACGATTTCCAGTCGTGCACCTTCGGCCACTCGGTCACCTTTCCGCAGAGTGTATGCTCTGAGATCCAGCAAAATACGAAAAACGCTCTGCGTTTTCAAGTACTTTTTCCGGAATACCCACAGTCTGCAAAGTTGGTCGAACCTGAATCTGCTGGGCATAAAAGGACACCGTTGGCTCTACCTTGTCAAAGAACATTTGGGGGTACACTCCTAATAAAATAGCTAGCAACGCCAGTGGACTCAACACAACAATTTCACGCAAACCCAGATCAGAACGATGGGACTTGGTAGCTGGACCGAAAAGAATACGCTGTACCATCCAGAGCATGTAAATGGCGGCAATCAGGACACCGACAGCTGCAAACACTCCAAACCAGAGATTGACCTTTGCTGCACCAATCATTGTCAAGACTTCACCAATGAAGCTGTTGAGTCCAGGCAGACCTATTGATCCCATGCTGAAGAGAATGAAAAATCCACTAAAGATTGGCATCGTCTTGAGGAGCCCACCAAAATTCCTAATTTCTTGGCTTTCGCTCTTGTGGAGCAGCATTCCAAGACAAAGAAATAGCGCGCTAGTTACGATTGCGTAGTTGACCATCTGCATCAATCCACCCGTTATCCCCTGCTGATTCAGAGCAAATACCCCAAGCAGAATATAACCCATATGTGAAATGGAAGAATAGGCCATCAGGCGCTTTATATTCGTCTGTACAATCGCAACTAGGCCACCATAAAGGATGCAAATGAGTGAAAGCATCATCAGGTAATCACTCAATAAAGCCACTGCTTCTGGATACGTTGGCAACGCAAATCGGAGGAAACCATATGGTCCCAGTTTCATCATGATGGCGGCCATCTCCACAGAGCCAATTGTTGGTGCTTGTTCATGGAAAGAGGGCAACCAACCGTGAAAAGGGAAGAGAGGGATCTTAATTGCAAAGGCCAAGAACATGCCTAGAAACAACCAAACCTGAGTAGCTACTGGAATCTCCAATTGATACCAGTCTGTGATCTGAAATGACCAATATCCTGCAGACTGATAGAACAATACCGCCGTATAGATCAGAGCCACGAGCATCAGTAGTGAACCCCAAACCGTATAAATGAAGAAACGATTTGCAGCGACCAGACTCTGAGTCCGTCCCCAACCTCCAATCAGGAAATATAGAGGTATCAGCATCAACTCAAAGAACACGTAGAACAAGATTACGTCTAGTGCCACAAAGCATCCCAATACGCCACACTGTAGCAAAAGCAGATTGAGGTTGAACTGCCAAGCTCGTTCCTGCATATTCCAGGAAGCTAGTAAAATCAGGGGCTGCAGCCAAGCTGTTGCCACTAAGAAAAAGAGATTCAGACCATCCAGCCCAAGAAAATAATCGATGCCAAATGAACCAATCCAAGTAAAACGCTCAACTAGTTGTAATCCCGCAGTTCCTTCCTGAAAAGCTGTCCAAACGAACAAACTAAGGATTGCTGTCACCAAACTACTGGTTACAGCTCCCCACTGTGCTGCACGTCCCCGGTGCGCATCTCGAAAGGTTAATACTAGGAGCACACCCAACAACGGTGAAAACACCAAAAGTGAGAGTAGAGGAAAGGCGGAAGTCATGTAGAAGCCAATCTCAAATTCATCTAAATAGAGTTGTGTGTTGAAGTTGCCAGATTCTAGGACAACCCATCACGAAGGCAAGCCAGAAGCTACAACGCATAGAAGTAGTCAAAGTAAATCGTATGCACCTGACTTCTGGGTAAGATTGGGTCGTGTTCAGAAATGCCTATCGTTGACAGGTGAAAGCTTAATGTAAATCGATAGCTCAGTAGCAAACTGGGCACTGCAAACCAGCCCAGACCACCACCAAAAACGAGTGAGCTTTCATCCACGTAAGTTTTGGTTTGATCCTTAGCAATTGGACGAATCTGGGCAAATTGGAAACCACTTCCGTAGTGACTCCACCATCGCGATGAAAGTGGAGTCGCCCACCAATACCAGACGTTATTTTGAATTACTTCCAGCGAGTTGTAGTTTTTTCCTTGGTATTGAATCTCTTTCGAAATAGAGACTGGACTGATTTGTCGCTCATATTCAAGAGTTCTCTCAGGTTCCACGTAGCTAATATGAAAACCAATACCATTCGCCGTACTATCACCAAAAGTTCTCGTCTGTCCATCATTAAGGGTAAAATCCAATCGACGGAATCCCACCCCGAAGCTGACACCACGACCGCGGGTTCTGTAGGATTCTGAAAACATATCTGGTTTTGGTGACAACTTACGAGTCTCCATACTCCGCTCCAGCATCTCTGGATAATCTTCAGGATCTACCTGACCCAAAGTAAAAGTTGGTAACAATCCTCCGAGCAGCAATAAGCACAAAGCACGTCGAGACATCAGAAGGCTCTTGGCAACGTTTGTTCCGGCAATAAGACCCCTCCTAGAATTATGCTAGCAAAGATTGTTCGATCAACGTATTCCGTCTCTTGTCCTCCGCTTGTTGTAGTTTTATCGACTCGTTCTTCCAGCCTGAGGTTAAATGTCCAACAATCTGGACGATAACTAAGAAAAACCGTATCGGAAACCAACCGACGACGAAATGCGGTACTAGCAGGATTGAGATCAACTGTTCCCGAAAAACCAAAGGATAGCTCATCGCTAGCTTGGTGGGTATTGCTGAAGCTGAAGCTGGAAGATGCTTCGAAAGTTTGACCGTACGGTGTTGTGTAAGTGCTCTCGTTTTCTCTGAAAGCAACAGATGCTTTGCTATACTGACTAACATTTACGTCTACCGATAGTGAGTATTCAACTGTTCGTTGCTGCTGATGGTTGTACCGATTACGAAAGTTCAGCGCTAAACCTGATCCAGGCTGCAGGGATAGTTCAATTCTCAAGGGCAACAATGGTTCCCCTGGTTCTGTTTCATCACCTTTTGGAGTCGGACCTTGAGACTGATAGTCTTCCTCTACACGCAGGTAGTCATATGGTTGAATCAAATTCAAGCGGGCCAGCACTAAACTTTCACCAATTCGCAAATTTTCCTCTGGCTGATCCTCAGCACGAAGAGACACCCCACTCTCCACAACTGAAAGAATTTGTAGCAACTTTTCCTCATCGAGTTCCTCATCAAACATTGACTCCAACGCCTCCTGTAACTTACCACGACTAGCAAATTCACGATCTTGTAGGCTCTGTAAACGCAACAGAAAAGTTTCTGGAAATTCTTGTTCCTGCAGACGTAAGAAAGAACGTCCGGTAAAACGCTGCAACGGTTCATACTGGCGACGCTTGGCCAGCAAAATGTTATCTAATCGAAATTCTAGCAGGCGGCGTGTAGCAATGCCTCCTCCGAATGGTACACCAGAAATAGAATCCTGGGGGACATCCTCAATGTAGTCATAGCGAATTCTGGGAGTCATTAGATGCTTAAAGCGACTGTAGAGATCACTCTCTGATTCCCAGACCCTTGACAACGTAGTATTGAATTCCACATCAGCTGTCCAAATCTGGAAAGTATACTGATCAGAGGGGTCAGAGGCACTGGGAGACCAAACTTCGTAAGCGGATATTGAATGACCAAGCCCCAAAACACCTTTGAAATACTGGAAAATATTTCGTCGGTAACGCAGTGTTGGATTGAGTACCAATCCAGTCCCGTTATAGCCTTCTTCACGGAAGTAGCGGACGAGCGATCCTGCGGCAGACGTTGTCAGATCCACCGTTTGGAAGGGTTGTTCACTAAATTGAAAACTTAGTGCTGGTAGACGTTGAATCCGGGTAGGATCGGTTGCCCAGTTCAGCAAGGCGATTTCTTGGAAAACTTTCTCCTGAGATGCGGATAGCGTGATACTCCCTGAATCATACTGGTAGTTAACAGATCCAGTAATACTTTGTGCATAATTTGGTTCAGGATTGCGAACTCCCTCATATTCTCGTTGAAACTGACTATCACTGTAAACTAGACCGGAGACAATCAGCCGACTTCGCTCGTCAAGCTGTTGGTTGTGGTTCAGAATCAACTTGTAGCGCTCTGGGCGCAAGGTATTCGGATTCACATCCTCGGGTGCAAGCTGACCGGACTCTGTTTGTGGATCCCGAGGATCGCGCTCAAAATAGCGTAAAAACTTGAGCTCACCTCGCAAATTCTCGCTAAAAGCATACTGATAATCCAATCCCAAACCCAAGCCACGGAACTGTACCCACTCAGTACGAATTGTGAGATCCTGCTCTCGTTCAATCGCCCAAAAGTATGGGAGGGACAGACGATAGCCTAGATTGAACTTTTCAATACTCGAGGTTTGTAGGGCGTACTCCGGTGGTAGTAGACCTGTTTGCCGTCGTGTAACGGTGGGCCAAGCCAGATAGGGAAAGTAAAAGATCGGAACACCCCGAACTCGCAGACTCGTTGAAATAGCTGAAGAATAATTTTCTGGGTAGTAGTGCACTGTACTACCGCGAATTTCCCAGGCAGGTTGTTCAGGAATACAAGTTGTGAACGTACAGTCATATCCGATGAAGTACCCTTCTGGAACACGACGTATCTCACG
>DPLM01000145.1 GCA_003541985.1 Deltaproteobacteria bacterium
TAAGGTCATCTTCAAACTTTTTCAATTTTTTGCCGCTTAGCCAAGAAAGTCTCCTTGTTTTACTCTCACTCAGGACATTCCCATTCTTAAGTACCTCAACCCGATATTTCATAGATCTCTCTGAGAAGGGATTAATTCTATGAATGACAACTTTCTCTGCAGTTGCTGGAACATTGTACGAAGTATCACCAACGTGCAGGCGGTAAGCGTATTCAACCCCTTTGCTTTCCCAGGCTACCATAGGGTAGTCATCAGTCAGGGACATATTCCCAAGGTCTACGGTTAGTTCCTTGCCCGATTTGTTTGCAGAGCGTCGAACTGTCGTATATTTCTGAGTAGTTGCAAATTTTTTATCCAACCCCGCCAGGAGTTCTCCAGCTGCTTCTTTAGAACCTAGTTCTCCACTAACTAACTCCATGCCGGAATCAGTAATTTTGATCTCAGAATTGGCTAATAGGTTGGTTGTTTCCTGAGTGGCTTGATTTGCAAATTTTGCTTTACTTCCCTCATTCAATCGAACCATAGAACCGGGAAACATGAGTTTGTTACGGCGTACTGGCTTCCAACGCTTGCCATTTTTGCTGTATTCAACTTTTCCATCGACATCGAAGACCATTCCTACTGGCACTCGTTTCGCCTGTAATATTGCGGGTGCAACCAGAAAGGAGACCAAGGCGATTAGGAGCAGAGAACGCATGATTTTCATAGCCATCTCCTGAATAATTTATGGAAACACTTTAGAAATCTTTAGCAGGAAGATTTCTTTTGGGTGTAAAGGGTCGGAACGACTCACTGACTGGACAAAATTAATAGCTAGTATAGGATTCTAGAAGTGACAACACAAATCCCTGTCGCTTTGCTGCAACAGTATAGGTTGAAGGCATTGAAAAGAATTATCAAATTAGGTTTTTAAAACTCATTTCAATAAAGAAAGTCAGATTTGCAGCACAAATTGAACACTGAAGGTTGATCGTTGACTTTGTTGCAAAATTTTCCTTGGCTCTGGTTGCTACTTGGCGGTAGTCTAGGGAGCGTGAGTAGATGGTGGATCAGCCGACAATTTCAGATTTGGTTAGGGGACCAATTCCCTTATGGAACAATTTTTGTCAATGCTGTTGGCTCCGCAGCTTTTGGGGTTTTCGTCGTTCTGCTAGAAAAGCACTCTGGGGCAAGACTCCTCATTCTGAGTGGTTTCATGGGAGCTTTTACTACGTTTTCGACATTTAGTTACGAGTCTGTCCTTCTTATGCAAGCTGGTGCTTGGCGTACAGCACTGCTGAATATTTGCCTAAATTTATTTGTAAGCTTGAGCTTGTGCGGTTTAGGAATTTGGGTAACCCAAACACTCCGCTCCTGAAACTTTCTAATCATCGGAGAATCTTCTGTGCTTCGTAATAGAATCCTGTCTGTATCAGCATTGGAAATCTTGGATTCTCGAGGGAACCCAACCCTAAAAGTCTCTGTTCTCCTAGAGAATGGAACTAAAGCGGACGCCTCTGTTCCCTCAGGGGCCTCGACCGGTGAGAATGAAGCCTTGGAACTGCGTGACGGCGATATGAAACGTTATGGAGGGAAAGGGGTTCTTACTGCGGTGGGGCACGTGAACACTCGAATTGCTCCTGAATTATGTGGCTTACAACCAGATAATCAAGCAGAAATTGATCGAATCATGTTGGAGTTAGATGGAACACCAACAAAGAAAAAACTAGGCGCTAATGCTATTCTTGGCGTTTCGATGGCTGTTGCTAAGACTGCTGCCATCTCACACCAAATGCCACTCTACAAATACCTTGGCGGTATTGGGTCATTTCGACTGCCAGTGCCAATGATGAATATCCTGAATGGGGGTGAACACGCCGACAACAGTGTGGATTTGCAGGAATTCATGGTTATACCCAACGGTTGTTCAACTTTTCATGAAGCCTTACGGTTAGGATCCGAAGTTTTTCATGCCTTAAAAAAGATATTGTTGAAGCAAAACTATGCAACTGGGGTTGGAGACGAAGGTGGATTTGCTCCAAATTTAAGCAGCAACGAAGAAGCTTGTGATTTGATCATTGAGGCAATTCATGCGGCTGGTTACTCACCTGGCAAGGATATTTCTCTTGCGCTAGACGCCGCTGCAAGTTCATTCTGCGACAAGCAAAATGGACAATATGACTTCCGTTGGTCTGGAACTGGCAGTCGGTCGAGTGAGGAAATGTTGCATTTCTACCAAGAAATGTGCGAAAAGTACCCGATTATCTCGATTGAGGACCCTCTCGATGAAAATGATTGGTCGGGCTTCACAGCAATGACTGAACAACTCGGGGAGAAGGTACAGATCGTTGGTGATGACCTCTTCGTAACGAACACGCGATTTGTTCAGCAGGGTATTGAAAGCAGTGCTGCAAACGCAGTTTTGATCAAGCTAAACCAGATTGGAACAGTCACTGAAACCGTTGAAACAGTACAGCTATGTCAGAAGGCAGGCTGGAATTATATCATCTCCCATCGAAGTGGTGAAACCGAAGATACTTTCATGGCAGATTTTGCAGTAGCCATGGGAGGAGGACAAATTAAGACTGGTTCTGCATCACGTAGTGAGCGAATTGCAAAATACAATCGCCTGCTAGAAATTGAGGCAAGTCTTGGTGCTTCAGCACAATTTGGACGCTAGAAGTCCACAGAGCATTACCTGTTCAAACTGGAGGATTGATGTTTTGGAAACGTAAGTCAGCGAAAGTAACTCAGGCGGAGACGGTTTATCTGCCCAAAGGTAGCCAGGGAAGCGGTCATTGGAACTGCACAACCCCTGTAAGAATTGGCGGTTACTTTGAGGGTAGACTAGATTGCTCTGGATTGCTCCTTATCGAAGCAAGCGGGGAACTCTTCGCAAATGTGTGGGTCCGCCAAGCTGTTATCCATGGACGTGTAGACGGTGATTTGTACTGCCAGGAACAATTGGTATTACATCCTACGGCAGAAGTTACTGGCAATATCACGGTACCACCTGGTGGATTCGTGATGTTGGACGGAGCAAAAATTGGTGGCGGTGTCCGCTCTTGGACAAAGCACCACGCTGAGAAGAGCGAAGAAGTTCTTCAGCAATTGAATCGTAAAACTAGAGGAGTTCCCTCAAGAGCAGAATTCGATGAAGATGACGGTTTCACGTCTGATCCAGAACAACTTGTTGAGCAGAGTCTTCACTACCTAGTATGAATCAAGCTGCTACCTAGCTGGAAACCCTTTTGTTCTGGCTGGGAGTAGATCTTGGTCTTGCCTTGACAGTCACCCTTCGTAAGAAACGTTGGGGCTAATCTCCTCACTACGACGCTTCCATCGCATATTCGCTGAACCAGCAATGGCTGGAATCTTTTCTTCCCGATAGACTATGACAGCCAAGTTTAAACGAACCTTTTTGGGTTCGTGATACAATTCAAAGCTTCACTTCAGACCCTAGCTCTTTACACCTTAAGCTTCGTAAAGTATCTATCACAATCGTCAGCGTGAGTATGATTTCCTCAAGGTAGGAGTCGCTCTACCCCATGCGAGTGATGGGCCTCCATACTTGATATACAGGGCGATAAGTCCAATTGGGGAGGATTTCTGCGAGAATCCAATTAGGATAGAATTTATTTGAATTTGCAATTTTCTGAAGCACGGCTTTGTGACGCCAGCCCCCCTAAATTGTTGGCAAGGAGCCTTGTCAATTTTGCAACTGCGATGTTGGACACTTGTTTCTTTCTCACAAAGCCCTGAAACACTGGTGATGTTCCGACTGATTACTTTGGTAGAACGGTTTGTCAAGCATCCATCCCTGGAACTTTCTAGAAAAATAGGAGTGGCGCCTATTTATTGATAATTGGTGGGCTACACAAAGCTTACTCTACTTTGGGCTTTTTGGGATCAGTGAATTCTAATTGGCAAAATGAAACCTAATCTTTGGGAAAATCAGAGTTTCAATTCTATCAGTCGGTTGAATACTTTTGGGAAAGTGTCGCATGATGTCTTAGGGCTGAAACTGGTCCTTGTTGCCATGATAGTGCTTGGGATTCTATCTATCGGCCTTAGTGGGACTGGTCTGGAGTAGTTTTGGTTCTGGTCACAACCAGTGGTGCTTAGGAAAAGATTTATTCTTGTTGTGATCAAATTCAACTTGGAATCTTGGATAAATTTTATTCGTTGGTTGCAGTAGCAGGATTAACAGTGTGAGATCAAAGGAGAATGGAAACCCCAGTTCTATATGCTCTATCATGCTTTATTGACAGGGCTACTGTGGTTTGGGGAAGAGGTTTAGCAGCCGGAGGCTATAATTGATATTCGTACTCTTGATCAGAGACTTCTCGTTGAAGAGGCTCCCCGCGCAAGTGCCGAAGTGCTTCTTCTGCTGATTCCAGTTCCATCCGAAATCGACAATCGTATGAGCAAGAACCGATATGGGGTGTTATGATAAGATTCTCCAATTCCGTAAGAGGACCTTTATATGGTTCCAATTCAAAAACATCAATAGCGGCACTTGCCAAAATACCGTTTTGTAAGGCCCTAGACAAGGCATCTTCCTCAACGATTCCACCTCTTGCAGTATTGACGAGAGTGGAGCCTGAAGGCATCAGCTTCAGTTCTTCTAGCCCAATCCGATGCCAGGTTTTTTTGTAAAGAGGTACATGGATCGATAAAAGATTTGACTTGGTCATCATCTCTTCAAATGCTACCTGCTGAATTCGTAACCCAT
>DPLM01000314.1:0-2273 GCA_003541985.1 Deltaproteobacteria bacterium
CCAGGAACAATGCTCACCTGTGAAAGTGGTTGTGGCCAGTACTTCATTCGATGGGTCCACATGCATGAAGTACTGCTCGGATTTGAAGGAAAAATTTTGAATGCCTTCTGTAATTGGATCTTTGGCTGGGCTAATTTCTACTGAAAAATCAATAATATTACCAGGGTGAGCAACCCATTGACCTCCGGTCATGAATTGATAGTCCACGCTGTTGCGGAAAGAATCACACATGCAGCCGTGGAAGCCAGCCAAACCAGTCCCTTTTTCAACAGTCTTACAAAGATTTTCCACTTCTTCTTTTTCAATGGTTGACATTGTAATGATAGGGACAATCAGGTCGTAGTCAGCCAAATCTGGATCCCTAAATGCTTCTGTCCCTTCAACCACATCGACAATAAAGTGGTTCTTTTCAAGAATCAATTTTGTGATTTCTGTGCTCTCTTGGGGTGTGTGTCCCTCCCATCCTCCCCAAGCAATCAATGCTTTTTTCTGTACCATCTGTCCTCTTAGTCCAGTTGCCCAAAGGGTAAATCAGTCTCCATTAATTCAGGCCTTCCACAGGTAGTCTGCATGTCTATACTTGTGCCAGTTTCAGCAGCCTTTAGAAAGCCTGTCATGATTTCAAGCACGTGCAAAGCCAACTGGCCATTAGCTCGATGTGGCCTTCCCGCCTTAACCGCCTGGGCAAGGTCAGCTAAACCAAGACTTCGATAGTTATCATCGGCATAAGGGAACTCAATGGTTGCCGTGTTCCATCTTTCTTTTCCTTCACTCCATTTGACCTCACCATCAAACCGATTTGGGTCTGGAATCAATATAGAGCCATTTGTTCCATAGAGCTCCATCGGCAGGTGAGTATGCTGCCATACATCAAAACTCATCGTGATTGTAAGCAAGGTCCCGTTCATAAATTCAGCAACTCCACTGAGGTGGGTATTAGTTTTGACAGGCACTGTCTGGCTAGCTCTTGGTCCGGTGGCAATTGTTCTGGAAGTACGAAATGCCTTCCCAAAGCCTGTGACACGAGCCACAGGTCCCAAGAGATTCACGAAAGCTGTTAGGTAGTAAGGTCCCATGTCTAGCATAGGGCCTCCCCCAGGGAGATAGTAAAAATCCGGATCAGGATGCCACAATTCATGACCAGGAACCATCATGAAGGCTGTGCAAGCCAAGGGATCACCAATCTTACAAGAATCCAGCAGTTGTCGCGTTTTTTGATGTGAACCCCCCAGAAAAGTATCTGGAGCAGAACCGACTCGTAATCCTCGATTTCTAGCCAAAGCAAGCAATTCAATTCCTTCGGTGACATCTAAACCAAGGGGCTTTTCTGTATAGACGTGCTTGTCACTCTGCAATACTTGTTTGGCAACCGATATATGCGATTCTGGAGTCGTCAAGTTCAGGATGATCTCCACAGATTTATCTAGAAGTAGGGAATCAATAGATTGGTGTTGCAACCCCCATTGATCTGCTTTTGCCTGTGCTCGCTCATTCCTCAGGTCTGCGCAGCAAGCAATGTTTAAGATCGGAAAATTTTTGGAGGCTTTTAGATAAGCATCAAAGATGTTGCCACATCCAATGATACCAACCTTGACGGGTGTCATGATTTTTCCAGAAAAATAGATAGGTTTGTATTCATAAAATATTCAACAATCCCGGTTGCTGATTTTTCCATCAGGTAAAGTCGTACTACAAAATTTTGCCTCTGCAATGGAAGCATTGGTTAAGTTAGCCTTATACAAATCTGCTTTACTTAGATCAGCAAACATCAAGTTTGTGCTGCCCATATTGGCATGTCTCAAGTCTGCACCCACAAGCAAAGAACCCTCAAGGTTTGCTTGACGGAGTTTTGCATTTTCTAATCTTGCGCCAGTCAAGTCTGCGACACTGAGATTGGCCTCTGTCATATCCGCATTGCTTAGATTGGCTTTTTTCAAAGCGGCTCCACTGAGATTCGCTCGCCGCAAATCCATTCCAGATAGATCAGCTCCTTCAAGATCTCCTGTGGGACAATTGTTGGTGTCTTTAAGTTTCTGTAAATCTTCTTGATTCATAATTGTCTCAATTAAGAATTTTGGACGATAGACTTAATCAGTAAAAAGGGAGGGCGATATGCATGTTGAAATTTTGGCTTACAGAAAGAGTTCGCATTCTCAGTCTGCTACCAAGAGGTAGTCAAGTCATTCACAATAGATAATTTTTTTATTCAGCAAATTCATCTCATGAAAAGTCCTAGAATTCTAGAAATTGAATTTATACTCTTTGAGGTCAGC
>DPLM01000314.1:2583-2830 GCA_003541985.1 Deltaproteobacteria bacterium
GAATTTATACTCTTTGAGGTCAGCATTCACAATATTGCTGCCGATCCTTCAGGATTTGGAGTTTGGTACGAGCCTGGGGGTGGTACTCCCCAAAAACGGTTTGGTGTTCGAATTTTTACGGATGCGGGGGTAGTCGGAGAATACGTTCCTCCAAGGTCGCGTGCTAAAGTGTTGATGTCTGCAGGAGCTGCCTTGGCTTACGCCCTTTTAAACAAACCAGCTTTTGAACGTGAGAGACATTATCAAA
>DPLM01000168.1 GCA_003541985.1 Deltaproteobacteria bacterium
GACCAATTTTATAGGAGCGGTTGGTAAAGCAGACTGAAGCAAAATGATTGCAAGGGTTTTCCTCTGAAAAATAATTTTTTTCAGAGGAAAATCCGATTGATTTAATTCTATTTAGATAATTCAAATAATATAAATTTTATTTGGCAATTGACTACTATAATCGATTAAGCCGAATCAATCATGAGCTTTAGGAGTTAGCCATGCGAGTGAATCACAACATTGCATCCATGACCGCCCTGCGACACTTGACCAACACTACAGAAGACACATCTAAAAATTTAGAGCGCTTGTCGTCCGGTCTCAGGATCAATACAGCTCGCGATTCGCCAGCAGAGCTGATGATTTCGGAAAATATGCGTGCTCGCATTGGCAGCGTAGACCAAGCAATGCGCAATACTGAAACTTCGATTTCAATGGTCCAAACTGCAGAGGGTGCTCTCAGTGAGGTGAGTAATATGCTCATCAACATGCGCCAATTAGCAGTCCATGCTGCAAACGAAGGTGCAAATGACAACCAAATGATGCAAGCGGACCAGAATGAAATTGAAAACTTACTAGCTACTTTGGACCGGATCTCAAACTCAACTCAATTTGGTTCAAAAATACTTTTCAATGGCAGTAATGCAGCAAACGGAGTCACTGTAGGAGACGGTTTTCGCTTTGTTTCTGCTTCTGAAAAGACACAGGCTGCACCAACAAAAGAGGGGTATCCGATAGATATTCTCCAGGTCGGTGTGCGAGCCCGGATGTCTGGAACAAAACCAATTGCAATTGAGAACGTAGAGAAGGGTCTCACCTTCGTAATCAACGAAGATAAAGCAATGATGTCTCTCAACACAACTGAAGGCCCACTCTCAGAAAGTTTGAATCGTCTGCTTGATAACCACTATCGTTCTCCTGATCTGTTCACTAGAGAAGATGTTGAAAAAGGAGTGCAGCAGTTGATTTCCAGAGCTATGAATGACAAAGCAGCTGAGAATGGACTTCAAGTAGAAGTTTATATCAATCGGGCTGGGATGCTGACAATTCGCCATAAGCACTTCGGTAGCGAGCCGAGTTTCAGTGTGACGGTAAATCAGCCAGAGGTACTGACACAGATAGCTGATGAAGCTCAGTTTTCAGAGGGCGGACGGGACGTAGCTGGTTTCATTGGTGGAGAAATTGCGATTGGGCGAGGCCAAAGGCTTGTTGGAGCTCCAGGGACAGCTATCGAAGGCCTGGCAATCGAATACACCAAAGAGCTAGGTAGTCGTATCGAAGAATACATCAACCCAGAGACTGGTGAACTTGTTGAAGTTCGTGAGGTGTTAGATGACAACAGCACTCTGGCCGGATCAGAGACCGATGGATATGTCCATGTTACGCAAAATTCTCTGATTTTTCAGGTAGGGCCGAACTGTGAACAGGAAGAGGCTTTTTCCTTGTGCAGCGTACGATCCAATGAATTGGCAAAAGGCATAAATAACGAAAGTGATTTTAGGAGCTTAGCTGATATTGATGTCACTACTCAGCAAGGAGCGTCAGATGCAATCTGTTTGATTGATGAAGCTATTAATCAAGTCAGCCAGTGCAGAGCTGATATTGGTTCTTTCCAGAAAAACTCACTGGAAACCAATCTACGTAACCTCCGGGTTCACAATGAAAATTTGGTCAGTGCTGAATCAACGATTCGTGATGCAGACATGGCTGCAGAGATGAGCGATTTCACCAAGAATCAAATTCTGCTGGCCTCTGGAACAGCAATGACTGCCCAAGCGAACCAAATTCCAAGATCTGTACTTCAGTTGATCAGTGCTCAATAAGCTGATTCTCAATCCTGAAGCTAACTCTCAAAGGATGTCATGAATTCCCTGAATATTAGAGGAGGCTTGTCTCCGCTAGGGGCCTTCCAACAACAGCAGCAACGCAAGCGGGATGAAAACCGTCACGCCAAGCGACTGCAAGGAGAGCGCGCAGTACCCTATCAGGATGGACCTGTCTCATTGGTGATCCCACCACGATTGCAAGCACAGGTGGCAGGGTTGACTAGGATCATCGTTGACGGAGAGGCTGGGATTTCACTGATCCAAACAGCAGAAGCAGCACTCCACGAGTTGCTAAGGTTACTGGAACAGTTGCAGAAACTGGCTAGCTACGCCTCAACTGGAATGGAAAATAATCTAATTTTAAGAAATGCGGATCAACGTGAACTGGAAAACGTGCTCCTCAACATTGATCACATTGCTGAGGTGACAAGCTACGGTCCTGAAAAACTGCTCGATGGCAGCCATGAGGTACATGGGGTTGCACAGGGTGAGTACTTAGAGTTTGTTTCCGCCACAGCAGAAACACAGACTGCGCCAGTATCTGGTTATGATGTACTCATTTCCAAGGCTCCGGCCCCATCAACTTTATTCGGGCTACAACCACTAACCCAAGAACTACTCAACGCTGGAGAGCAATTCTGGTTCCGTGAAAGACAAAAACAATATCGTTTCAGAGCCCAACAGGATGAAGATCATCAACAATTTTTGAAGCGATTGAATCACGAACTACAGGGAGCTGGATTACCCCTTAAAGTGAAGCTACGAACAGAGCAGCTACTGGAGGTTGAACATCAATATTGGGGTAGTGAACCTACTTTTGAAGTGGCGAGCTCTACTCCGGGGATCCTTGGCTCCAAACAAGGTACAGTTCGCAAAGCTAATCCTGGCGTTGACGTGGCTGGTCAGATTGATGGTGTGGAAGCCTTAGGTAAAGGCCCATTTCTTTATGTGCCGACCGGCTCTGGTCGAGTTAGTGGAGTCTGCTTAAGAATTAACGGTCGAACTCCCCAGGTACAGGTGCCACTATACGGTTCAGTTTCCCTATTTCAAAATGCTTTACGCTTCGGCAGTCACGCCGCTCCATTACGGCTCAATATGCGGAGTGTTTGCAGTGCGGATTTGGGGAGACACGTGCCAAACCCTTCAGGGTTCGAAAATCTGGGTGACTTGAACATCACTACCGCACAGGGTGGTAAGGATGCACTGCTCTTGATTGAACAAGCCAAGCAAGAAATCTACGGTCAGTTGGAAGATGTTGGGAGCTTTCGGACATACCGACTTCAAGGACAACTTGTGCAGTTGCGTGAAAAACATACCAAGTTGGTTCCAGAAGCTGAGCAATTGAACAACGAGCACCAGGCTCATGCCGCTGCGATTGCTACTTCAAAACTGATGCAGGAGGACCAAATGAGTGGATTGCAGGCACAGGCCAGTCACTCAACGACTTCTTTGCAGTCTTTGCTGGACTAAAATGACTGCGGTGAACCAGCCGCATACGGAAATACGAATTTTCTTGATGTGGAGTTGGAGATGCTTCAGTCGGGAAAAATTCAAGAAAAGAGGTCCATTGAAGGGTCGATGCAGAATATTTTATAAATCTTAGTTATTTCGATTATATAGAAAATTTAAACAATCTTCCGCTGGAGTGCCACCATGATGCGAATTAAACATAACATTGCTGCACTGAATGCACATCGCAATTTGGTGAACAATAATGATGTGACAAACAAGACATTACAGCGACTTTCCTCAGGCATGAAGATTAATCAAGCAGCTGATGGTCCAGCTTCATTGGTTGTTTCAGAGAAGCTGCGTGCCCAGATCGGCGGTCTGCGGCAAGCCATTGATAATTCTGAGATTGGTATTGCAATGGTTCAAACAGCAGAAGGTGCACTAAACGAAGTAAGTGCGTCCTTAGTGACAATGCGTCAGTTAGCAGTCCATGCTGCTAACGAGGCTGTGAATGATGATGAGATGCTCCATGCGGATCAAGAGGAAATTAACAATATTTTGGGAATGATCGACCGGATCTCTCGTGATGCTCAATATGGTAAGAAACACTTGCTCGACGGCAGTCGAGGGGCTAATGGAGTGACCAGTGGTGCCAACCTAGAATTTGTCAGTGCAAACGAGCAGACAAAAGGTTCCGGTCTTGGGGGCTACAAAATTGAAGTTGTAGAAGCAGCCACACGTTCAAAGTTGACCGGAACCATCGCACTTACAAACGATATTATCGACCGTGGTGAGCAGATCACCATTGAAGAAGATGGAAAGGTAATTACTTTCAATACCCTGCGTGGGGAAACAGTAGAGGCAAATCTGAATGCGCTGAAGAAAACAATGGCTGATTCAAACATCGCTGTTGAATTGGTGCTGCCTAATCAGCAGAAGTTGGAGTCCTTGCTAGAGGATAGTGATCTGCGATCAAGCATTCGCCATCGGATCGTTGGAGTGCACAACAATGCTGATGCTCTGGAAGAAGTACTTCATCAAGAAGATGTGGCTACAGCTTTACGTGAAGTTGGTTTGAATGCAGAAGATATCCGGACAGCTGCAGCAAATATCACGGATTCCAATGAGCCGCAGTTCATTACCTTACGTCATAAGGATTACGGGAGTGATCCAGTTTTTTCAGTAACCAGTACGACTGCTGGCTTAGTTGCTGCCGAATCAGATGTGCCCCAAGACATTAAAAATGGTCGTGATATAGCTGGAAAGATTCAAGGTGAGGTTGCCTTTGGCAAGGGACAAGTTCTCAAAGGAGGAGCTTTCACACAGGCGGATGGTCTAGAAGTTATCTACACAGGCTCAAAAGGAAGTGAGAGCGGGGAGTTTGTTGGCTCTGTAACCGTTACTCAAAACTCTATGCTCTTCCAGGTGGGTGCTAATTCGGGCCAAACTGTCACCCACGGCATTCGAGAAATCACCTC